>DATFZP010000001.1:0-11026 GCA_035314405.1 Solirubrobacteraceae bacterium
CCCCTCACGATCCACGGAAGCACCACCGCGGCAGCGGCCCACAGGAGGGCGCCGAGGAGCACCCCCACGGCCAGCACCGGCACGATCAGGTGCTCGGCGGACAAGCTCGCGGAGCCCTCCCACACGGCTCGGGGAGGCACCCCGGTGTGGGGCCCGAGCCACAGCCTGCGCGCCAGAAGCGGCTCGGCGAGGGTCAGCCACCAGTAGCCGAGAGCTCCGAGCGCCGCGCGGGCCCGCCAGCGACGGGCCTGGCCGGCGATCGCGGGATAGGCGCCGGCGAGTCCCACGAGACCCAGCACGGGTGCGAGCACCGCGATCATCCACCCCGGGCCGCTGCGGCGGGGCAGCGCGAGCAGCGGGGCGAGCGCGGCGGCGGCGAGAACGGCGACACCGGGCCGACCCGCCGAGACCTCCCACAGGATCGCGGCCACGGCGAGGCCGAGCCACAGCAGCCGGGGCAGAGCCAGCCGGGGCAGGCCGCCGGCCGGATCCTCCGCGACGTCCTCCGGCTGGGGGTGGACGGCCGGCGGCGGCTGGCGGACGGGGGGCTCGCGTGGTTGGATGGCGCCGGGAAGCTCTCGCGGCTGGATCTGGGCTCGCGGCTGGATCTTTGCGTCCGCGAGGGGAGCTGGAGAGGCGTGTGAGCGCGGCGATCGCGGGAGCCGGCGCCGGGGACGTCGCAGACCCCGCTCGAGCGTCTCCTCGAGCGCGCTTCGGAGCGTCTCCAGCGACCCCCTGTCCTGCGGGGAGGGCGCCAGGGCGGTGTCGATCGCGCCGGCGAAGGTCGGCGGCAGATCCCTCCGTCTGCGCCCGAGGGGCTCCAGCGGTCGGCCGATTCGCCTCGCAGTGGCGGCGGGGGTCGGCCCGCGGACGGGGTTGACGCCTGTCAGTGCCTCGTAGAGCACCAGGGCGAGGGCGTACAGGTCCGCCTCCTCGCCGACCTCCCCGCCCTCGCTCTGCTCGGGCGCCATGTAGGCGAGCGTCCCCAGCACATCGCCGGTGCGAGTGAGGGCGTCCTCCCCGGCCAGGCTCGCCCCTCCGAAGTCGGTGAGCTTCGCCGCACCCGCGGGTTCCCCCACGATGTGCGGAACGAGCACGTTCTGCGGCTTGATGTCACGGTGTATCACCCCGCGGGAGTGAGCGTGCTCGAGCGCCTGGGCGAGGGCGAGGGCGATCTCGAGGATCTCCTCGTCGGCGAGCGCGTCCTCGGCGATCAGCTCCGCGAGGGTCTCGCCCTCGACGAGCTCGGAGATCAGGTAGAAGGCGTCGTCTGCTGCGGAGGCCTCGTACAGGGCCACGATCGCGGGGTGGCAGAGCCGGGCGGTGGCGAGCGCCTCACGTGCCGCCCGCTCGCTGTCGCAGTCCGGCCCGGTCGGTATCCGCTTGACGGCGACCTCCCGGTGGAGCAGCTCGTCGTGGGCCCTCCACACCTCCCCGAAGCCGCCGGCACCGAGCCGTTCCAACAGCCGGTAGCGGCCGAGCACGAGCTCGTCCTCCCGCGGGGAGCCCCCTCGTGGGAGGCGCCTGATGACAGGCGGGCGGGTGCCCGCCCCGGGGGGCTCCCCCGGCGTGGAGGGCTCGTGGACGAGGGTGTGGGGCGACTCCACCGGATTGCGCGTTCGCCGCCGAAGGCCGGGCTCCTGCCGATCGGCTGCCGAAAGTGCGCACTGACCGAGAAGTTGCAGGCTCGTCACAGACGGGTGCTGCAGTCATACTGGGGCCCTTCGTAAAGTCCCTGCAAAGGAGCGGTTGCTTTTGTCGTTCTTTGACGATGGCGATGAGACGGCGACTCAACCGCCGGTCCGCCCGCCGCGGCCCCGATCGCCCGCGTCCGGGTCCCCGAGGCCGAGGCGTCCTCGCGGCGGCAGCGGCGGGAGCTTTGACGAGCACACCCTGATGGTGCGTCGTCGCATCGCCGCGGGGATCGCGGTGGTTGTGCTGATCGTCGTCGTGTTGGTCATCAACGGGTGCCTGAAAAGCCAGAAGGTGCAGTCCCTGAAGGACTACAACCGCAGCGTCAGCGCACTCGGCCAGGAATCCGTCACGCAGGTGGCGACGCCCCTGTTCGGCACCCTCACCGACGCGGGTGCGAAGCCCGAAGTAAGCGTGCTGGACCAGGTGAACAGCCAGCGGATGGTGGCCCAGGACATCGCCAATCGGGCGAAGGGCCTCAGCGTACCGGGCGAAATGTCCTCCGCCCAGCGGAACCTGCTGCTGGCACTCAACCTGCGCACCGAAGCGATGACCCGGATCGCCGAGCTGCTTCCGCACGTGCTCGGGGGAAAGCAGGCCCAGGCGAGCGCCGAAATGGCCGGTGAGATGGAGGCCTTCCTCGCATCCGACGTGATCTACTCCCAGCGGGTGGCGCCCCTGATCCAGGAAGTGCTCGCGTCGAACGGGGTCCACGGCGCGGGTACCGCCCCGAGCGCCTTCCTGCCGAACCTGGGGTGGCTTGAAACCAGCACGCTCGTCTCGAGGGTGACCGGCCAACCCACGGGCAGCTCGCAGGCGGCTGTCGCTCCGGGCACCCACGGCAGCGCCCTCGTCAGCACGAGCGTGGGCACCAACACCCTCGCGCCCGAACCGACGCTCAACCACGTTGCCGGCGGCGGCAGCCCGACCTTCACGGTGATCGTCGAAAACACCGGCAGCAACGTCGAGACGAACGTGAAGGTGGACATGACGGTGACCGCGGCAGGCAAGCAGTACAAGGCCTCCCGCGTGGTCAACTCCACCCAGCCGGGCAGCAAGGTCAACGTGGAAATCCCGGTGACCGGCATCCCGCTCGGCGCCGCGTCGAAGATCGAAGCCTACGTGGAGCCGGTGCCGGGCGAGGAAGACACCGAAAACAACAAGGGCACCTACCTGGCGATCTTCGGTGAATAGGCCCGCGGGGGACTCCCCCCGACGGCGTCCCGGTCGCGGTGGCAGTCCGCCGTGGGCTTCGGGCTGGGGGACGCGCCGGAGGGACGAAGGGCTAACTTGTGGCGATGGCCGCGTCGATCACCGACACCCAGGGCATCATCGCGATCGCCGCTGCCGGAGCCGCGCTCGTGGCGCTCGTGGGCTGCGCCGCCCTCGCGGTGAGCCTGCACCGGCTGCGGCGGGCGCAGAGGGTCGTCCTCGGAGAACAGGGAGAAAGGGACGTGGTCGCCCACGTGGCTGCCATCCAGGAGGCATTCGAGATGCTGCGGGAGCACGTCGATGAGACGGCTCTGCGGCTGGACGGGCGGCTCGCCGAGGTGGAGGGGGCGCTGCGGGGCACGATCGCCCACCGGGCCCTCGTGCGCTACGACGCCTACAACGAGCTGTCCGGCCATCAATCGATGTCGATCGCATTGCTCGACGAGGAACGTTCGGGGATCGTGCTGTCGTGCATCCACCACCGTGACCAGGCACGTGTGTACGGAAAGACGGTGAGAGCGGGACGCGGCGAAATCGAGCTCTCCCCCGAGGAGGCAGAGGCGATAAGGCTGGCCCTCGCCGGCGAGAACGGGCTGGCAGGCGATGTCGCCGAACACCCCGCCTGAGAGTCCCGCCGGCCGGGCTCGGGTCGGCTATCTCGGGCCGGAGGGTACTTTCAGCGAGGAGGCACTGCTCGCCGGCGCCGAGCCGGGGGCGGTCGAGCCGATCCCTCTGGGGACGATCTACGAGACGGTCACGGCGCTCCGGGACGGGCGGGTGGGCTGGGCGATCGTGCCGATCGAGAACTCGCTCGAGGGGTCGGTGACGGTCACGCTCGACCTGCTGGCGGGGGAGCCGTGGGACGTGAGGATCGTGGGGGAGACGCTGCTCGGAGTCCGCCACTGCCTCGTGGCTGCCGAGCAGGTGGCGCTGGAGGAGATCGCAACGGTGCTGACCCATCCTCAGGTCCCCGGTCAGTGCGAGCGCTTCCTGCGAGCTGAGCTGCCGGGCGTCGCGGTGCTCCCGGCGAGCTCCACGGCCGAGGCGGTCAGGACGGTGGTCAGGGAGGGCCGCAGGGAGCAGGCCGCGCTGGGAACGCTGCTCGCCGCAGAGATCTACGGTGGAGCGCTGATCCGGGCCGGTGTCGAGGATCGTGGGGACAACGAAACGCGGTTCGTGTGGCTCGCCCGCGAGGCCGACTCCAGCGTGCCGGCGCCCCTGCGGGAGATCGGCGGCGGAGAGCTGAAGACCTCCCTCGTCTTCTGGGGCTCCGGGGCGAGCCGCCCCGGCTGGCTCGTGCGCTGCCTCGACGAGTTCGCCCGCAGGGACATAAACCTGACGAAGATCGAGTCTCGCCCACGACGGGAGCGTCTCGGCAGCTACATGTTCTTCGTCGACCTGGCGGGGGAGCCGTCAGAGGAGCCTGTCGGCGAGGCGATCGCCGGCGTGGCGCGGATGTGCGAAGAGCTGCGCGTGCTCGGGTACTACCGCGGCGCACCGTTCGCCCGTCCCACGGCCGCCTAGCGCTCCGATCGGGCGCTTACGGCCCGCGAGCCTCCCCGCTACACTGCGGCGCGGAAGATGGAGAGCACAGTCCCACCAGAGCCGGTGGGGTCCGTGTCGCCTTCAGAGCACCAGCGGCACGGACCTGACAGATCGCCTGCAACGGCGATGGGTGGTCGGGTGCTCGTCCTCAACGCCACGTATGAGCCGATCAACGTGTGTACGGTTCGGCGGGCGGTGGTTCTCCTGCTCAAGGACAAGGCGGAGCTGCTCGAGAGGGGCGTGTGGGAGCTGCACTCCGAGAGCTCGACGATCGCCCGCCCGGTGGTGATCCGGCTCGTCAGCTACGTGAAGGTGCCGAGGGATGCACACCGGCGCAAGATCACCCGGCGGGCGGTGTTCGCGAGGGACAGCTGGACCTGCCAGTACTGCGGCTCTCGCTCCAACCTCACGGTCGACCACGTGATTCCGCGCTCCAAGGGGGGCAGCTCGAGCTGGGAGAACATCGTCGCCTCCTGCGCGCCCTGCAACCGGCGCAAGGGCGACCGGCTGCCGCGCCAGGCGGGAATGCATCCGCGCCGCGCGCCGAGGACGCCGCGGGCGGAGATCTTCATCCACGTCGCCAGCCCGACGATCCCCGCGGCGTGGCTGGCGTACCTGCCCCAGGCCGCCTGAGAGGCTCACCCGCAGAGTCAGCTCGCGGGCCTGGCCAGGAGCGCGACCGGAGGTCGCTGGTCCGGGCGCGGCCCCGGGAACGGCGAAGGGCGCCGTTGGACGGCGCCCTTCGCGCTGCTGCAGTGACTGGAAAGACCGAGAGCGACGAAAGTCGGCCGGTGGGACCAGAGCCGGCGGTCGTCTCGGGGTGTCCCGGGTTGGATTCCGCTAAGCGGTCCAGCCTGTCCGACCTAGCGGCCGGTCACCTCCAGGGTCCCGCAAGAACTGTCACTCAACGTTTGGACCACCTCCTTTCTCTGGTCTGGCCAGATTAGCGAACCCGGATGACAGGCGTTTCGCCTGCGCACTCCTTTCGCCCGGCGACGCCGTCAGGGGATGATCACCCCGAACTCCTGAGCGTAGGTGGCACCCGGCTCGCCGCCTCCGAGCGAGGCCGGCACGGCGGGCGCGATTCCCACCCCCGTGTCGCGGTAGGAGCCTTCCAGGATGTTCGCCAGATGGTCCGGCGAGGCGATCCACGCAGCAACGATCGACTGTGGCGTGGACAGAGCGAGGGTCCCCCACGCCAGGTTCTCACCGATCACGTATCCGACATGCGGGCCGGGAATGTAGCCGGTTGCGCTGATCCGCTGCACCGGAGTGAGGCCGGTCGGAGACACGTGGGCGAAATAGTCGCGTACGACGAGTTCCGAGGAGTGCTCTTCGGCGGCCTCCTGCAGCTGGGGGTTGTCCTGCAGGGGAAGCTCCCCGTGCTGGGCGCGCTCACGGTTGATGAGGCAGAGGACGGCCGTTCTGACGAGTTCGATGTCGTCGGCGGTGGGGACGAGTTCGGTGTTCTGGCAACTCGCGGTGAGCGCCTCGGCGATGCTCGCGGCCGGACTCTCCTGGTCGGCCGTCTGCGCCGGACCGGGGGTCGTGGGAGCGGCCTGCGGCACGGCGCTCGGCAGCGACGACCTGGCGTGGCCTGCGGCCGGCCGGCGTCTGCCGTCGGGGCTCGCGCCGGCGCGAGCGTCGGTGACCCGGCAGCTCGGAGCGAGCCGGCCGACGATCGCCACTCGGGCGGCGCGCAGGGCGCAGTCGTGACGGGCGTGGTGCACACGGGGGACGGCGGCCTCGGACCCGACGGGGGCGGCGAGGGCGGCGAGCGATATGCACGGGAGCATCGACATGGCGACCGCGATGAGCCTCTTGGGAGCGCGCACCCTTCGCCTGTCGGCCGGGGGGTGCGACTGTCTGAGCGAGCAACGTGAATCTGGACAGGCTTCCCGCGCGCTCGGGAGGTCCGGGCGGCGAGGGCCCTACTCGCCGCCGTCCGCCTCGGACTGCTCCTCGGCGGCCGTCGCCGAGTGATGCTCCCCGGCCGGCTCGGCCGGCTCCTCGCCGGTGTCGACGACGAGCGCGACGGCGCTCACGAGATCGTCGTCCTTGAGGTTCATCACCCTCACCCCGGTCGCCGAGCGGCCCTGCTGGGAGATCCCCGCGGCAGAGGTACGCTGGACCATGCCCCCGACGCTGATGAAAACGAGCTCCTGGTGCTCGCGCACGACGAGGGCGCCGGCGAGGGCGCCCTTTTTCTCGGTCAGCCCGATCGTCTTGACGCCTTTGGCGCCGCGGTTGGTCTTGCGGTACTGGCTGATCTGGGTGCGCTTGCCGTAGCCGTTCTCGGTCACGACGAGCAGATCCATGTCGTCGCGGGCGACGTCCATCGCGATCACCCTGCCGTCCCTGCCCACGTCCATGCCGCGCACACCTGTCGTGTCGCGGCCCATGGCGCGGGCGTCGGACTCGGCGAAGCGCACCGTCAGCCCGGCGCGGGAGACCATGATGATCTCGTCGCCGGGGTTCACGGCCCGCACGGCGAGCAGCTCGTCGTCGTCGCGGATGTTGATCGCGATGATCCCGTCGGCTTTGATCGGGGTGTTGTAGGCGAGCAGCTCGGTCTTCTTGACCGTTCCGGTGCGGGTGGCGAAGATCAGGAACTGCGTCTCGGTGAAATCCCGCGTCGAGACGACCGCCTGGATCCGCTCGCCCTCGCCCAGCGGCAGGATGTTGACGAGCGCCCGCCCCTTCGCGGTGCGCTGTGCCTCCGGGAGTTCGTAGACCTTCGAGCGGTACACCTTGCCGCGGTTGGAGAAGAACAACAGGTAGTCGTGGGAGGAGCAAACGAACAGGTGCTCGATGAAGTCCCCGTCCTTCATGTCCATCCCTGTCACGCCGCGGCCGCCCCGCGCCTGCTGACGATATGTGGCCAGGGGTAGGGACTTGATGTAGCCGCTCTGGGTGATCGTGATGACCATCTGCTGGTCGGCGATCAGGTCCTCGATGTCGATCTCATCCTCGGAGTGGCTGATCTCCGTGCGACGCTCCTCGCTGAAGCGCTCTGATATCTCCGAGAGCTCCTCCTTGATCACAGCCATCACCCGTGTCTCGTCACCGAGGATGGTGCGAAGCTCGGTGATCCGCTCGGCGACATCGGCGTGCTCCTGTTTGATGCTGTCCGCCTCCAGGGCGGTGAGCTGCGAGAGGCGCAGATCGAGAATCGCGCTCGCCTGGATCGGGGTGAGCTTGAACTGCGCCACCAATTGCTCACGCGCAGCGTCACGGTCGCGGGAGCCTCGGATCAGCTCGATGATCGCGTCGAGGTGCTCGAGCGCCGTGAGCAGGCCCTCGAGTATGTGCGCCCGGGCCTCCTTCTCGGACAGCTCGTGCTTCGTGCGACGCACGATCACCTCACGCTGGTGAGCCACGTAGTTGTGGATCACGGAGCGCAGGTTGAGCGTGCGCGGCACGTTGTCGACGAGCGCGACCATGTTCACACCGAACGTCGTCTGCATCGGCGTGTGCTTGTAGAGCTTGTTGAGAACGACCTTGGGGATCGCGTCCCGCTTGAGCTCGATCACGAGCCTCATGCCGCGCTTGTCGGACTGGTCGATCAGGTCGGAGATCTCCGGGATGCGCTTGTCGTTGACGAGTTCGGCGATCTTGGTCATGAGGTTGCCTTCGCCGCCCTTCTTGACCATGAACGGCAACTCGGTGACGACGATCGCCTCCTTGCCGTGCGTGAGCGGCTCGACGTGGGCGCGGGCCTGCACCCGCACGCGTCCCCGCCCGGTCTCGTAGGCGTCCTTTATGCCGGCGTGGCCGAGGATGATCCCCCCGGTCGGGAAGTCCGGCCCTTTGATGTGCCGCATCAGACCCGCCGTGTCGATATCGGGGTCGTCGATGTAGGCAATCGTGGCGTCGATCACCTCGCGGAGGTTGTGGGGCGGGATGTTGGTGGCCATCCCCACGGCGATGCCCGAGGACCCGTTCACGAGCAGGTTGGGAAAGCGCGCAGGAAGGACGAGGGGTTCACGGCGTGACCCGTCGTAGTTGGCCACGAAGTCGACCGTGTCCATGTCGAGGTCCCGCAGCATCTCGGTGGCGATCCGGGCCAGGCGCGCCTCGGTGTACCTCATGGCGGCAGCCGGATCGTCGTCGACCGAGCCGAAGTTGCCCTGGCCCTCGACGAGCTCGTTGCGCATCGAGAAGTCCTGGGCCATCCGCACGAGCGTGTCGTAGATCGCGGAGTCGCCGTGGGGGTGATAGTTGCCCATCACCTCGCCGACGATCTTGGCGCACTTCGCGCGGGGACGGGTCGGACCGAGTCCGAGCTCGTTCATCGCGTAGAGGACGCGTCGGTGGACGGGCTTCAGGCCGTCGCGCACATCCGGCAGCGCACGGCCGACGATCACCGACATCGCATAGTCGAGGTACGCCGTGCGCATCTCCTCCTCGAGCGCGCGGGGTTCGACGTTGCCCCCGCCGATCACATCAGCCGATGCCATCGATCACCTCGCCACTACCGTCGCCGCTACACATCTAGGTTCGCGACCGCCCTCGCGTTGTCCTCGATGAACGCCCGCCGCGGCTCGACCTGGTCGCCCATCAACATCGAGAAGATGCGGTCGGCCGCGAACGCATCCTCGAGGGTGACCTGTGCAAGCGTGCGGGTCGCCGGCGCCATCGTGGTTTCGCCGAGCTGCTCGGCGTTCATCTCACCCAGGCCCTTGAAGCGCTGGAGCTTGATCCCCTTCTGGGCGATGCTCATGACGGCCGGGTGCAGCGCCTCGAAGGAGGGAGCGGCCTCGTGGGCGTCCCCGAGGCGCACTTCGAATGCGGGAACGCCGGCCAGCTCGATCAGCTGCGCGTGCACCCGGGCCAGCGAGCGGTACTCCTGCGACTCGAACAGCGAGCGCTTGATGCGGTGGATGCGCGCGAATCCCGTCTTCTCTTCCACGGCCCTCACACGCAGCTCGAGCGGATCGGACTCGAGCAGCTCGGTGGCGTGGGTATCGCCGTCCAAGCCCGCGCGGCCGAGTTGCTCGATCGCCGCGTCGGCGCTCAGCGCCTGATCGCCGAGCAGCGAGGACTCCTCGAGGAACTGGACGACGTCGTGGCCGTGGGCCGCGCGCAGGGAGGAGGACCAGCCCTCGTACTGCTTGAGCAGCCTCGTGAAGCGCTGCCAGCGCGCCTCGGTGAGCTTGAACTGGGTGCCGTAGCGGTCGAACACGTCGATCTTGTCCCACTTGTCCGAGAGCAGGATCTCCTCGAGTTCAGAGTCCTTCTCGATGTAGCGCTCACGCGAGCCCTGCTTGAGCTTGTAGAGCGGCGGCTTGGCGATGTAGACGTAGCCCTCCTTGATCAGCTCTTCCATCTCGCGGAACAGGAGGGTGAGGACGAGGGTGCGGATGTGAGCGCCATCGACGTCGGCGTCGGTCATCAGCACGACCTTGTGGTAGCGAGCGTTCTCGATGTTGAACTCGTCGCGTACCCCGGTGCCGATCGCGGTGATCAGCGCCTGCACCTCGACGTTCTGCAGAACCTTGTCGATACGGGACTTCTCGACGTTCAGGATCTTGCCTCGCAGGGGCAGCACCGCCTGGGTGTTGCGGTCGCGGCCCTGCTTGGCCGAGCCTCCGGCGGAGTCGCCCTCGACCACGAACAGCTCGGCGAGAGCGGGGTCCTTCACCGAGCAGTCGGCGAGCTTGCCCGGCAGGGTGGAGTTCTCCAGGGCCGACTTGCGTCGCGTCAGGTCGCGGGCCTTGCGGGCTGCCTCCCGTGCGCGCTGGGCCTGAACCGACTTCATGATCACCGCCCGCGCCTCGCTCGGGTTCTCCTCCAGGAATTCGCCGAGCCCCGTGTTCACGATCGACTCCACGAAGCCCGCCATCCCGGGGTTGCCGAGCTTGGTCTTGGTCTGCCCCTCGAACTGGGGATCGCGGAGCTTCACGGAGATCACGGCGGTCAGGCCCTCGCGCACGTCCTCGCCGGAGAGGTTGTCCTCTTTCTCCTTCAACAGCCCGTGGTCGCGGGCGTACTTGTTGAGGGTGCGGGTGAGCGCGGAGCGGAAGCCCGAGAGGTGGGAGCCGCCCTCGCGGGTGCTGATGTTGTTGGCGAACGAGTGGATCGACTCCTGGTAGGAGGCGTTCCACTGCATGGCGACCTCCGCAGCGCCCTCCTCGGACTCGCCGGCGAAGAACACGACCTTGCGATGCACCGTGTCCTTGTTCTCGTTGAGGTAGGAGACGAAGTCCTCGATCCCTCCCTCGTACTGGAACTCCGCGGAGTGGCCCTCGCCGCGCTCGTCGACGATCGAGATCTTCAGGCCGCGGGTCAGGAAGGCCGTCTCGCGCAGGCGCTCTTCGAGGGTGTAGAAATCGAAGTCGAGCGTCTCGAAGACGTCGGCGTCGGGGAGGAACGTCACCGAGGTGCCGGTGGGTGAGCCGGCGGGCAGCTTCTCGCTCTCGATGAGCTCCGTCTGGGGCACGCCCCGCGCGTATTCCTGCGTGAACACATGGCCGTCGCGGCGGATCTCCACCTGAAGCCGTTCCGAGAGTGCGTTGACGACGGACACCCCCACCCCGTGGAGGCCCCCGGAGACCTTGTAGCCGCCCCCTTCCCC
>DATFZP010000002.1:0-6309 GCA_035314405.1 Solirubrobacteraceae bacterium
GGCGTCCCGATCCAGCACTCCGCCCCGGTCGCCTCAATCGCCGCACGACGACCCTCCGCGCGGGTCGTAGCGCGCACGGCGTGTCCCTCGCCGATCATCTCCGATGCCAGGAGCCGTCCCCGGCAGCCGCCACCAACGATCAGGATGCGGGCCACGGCGGCGCATCTTACGCGCCCGGCGTGGGGCGCTCGCGAGGCGCTCGCTGGGCGCGGGCGCTGACGGGCTCCCCGTGGCGGTGAGCCTCCACTACCATCCCCTGCCGCGATGAGCGAGACCTCTCCAACGAGTCCGGAAGCTCCCAACGCCCCCGCCGCGGGGTCCGACGCGCCCGGCGCCCTGAACGGCGACGCGGTCACGATGGACAAGATCGTGGCGCTGTGCAAGCGACGCGGCTTCGTGTTCCCGTCCTCAGAGATCTACGGGGGCGTGGGATCGACCTACGACTTCGGTCACTACGGGGTGTTGCTGAAGGGGAACGTCAAGGGCGAGTGGTGGCGGGCGATGCTCTCCGACCGCGACGACATCGTGGCGATCGACTCAGCCATTCTCCAGCACCCGCGCGTGTGGGAGGCGTCGGGCCATCTCGCGGGCTTCACCGACCCGCTCGTCGATTGCCGCGCGTGCGGCCAGCGATTCCGCGCCGACCACCTGGCCGAACTGGCGTGCGGACGCAGGCCGTACAAGCATCCGGGCGAAACCGCGGAGTGCTCGCTGACGGACGCGAGGGACTTCAACCTGATGTTCGAGACGACGATCGGCCCGGTGCAGGAGTCGGGGTCGAAGGCCTACCTGCGCCCCGAGACGGCCCAGGGGATCTTCATCAACTTCAAGAACGTCCTTCAGTTCTCCCGCAAGCATCCCCCGTTCGGGATCGCCCAGGTGGGGAAGTCCTTCCGCAATGAGATAACCCCGGGGAACTTCGTCTTCCGCACGAGGGAGTTCGAGCAGATGGAGATGGAGTACTTCGTGCCCCCGGCGGACGCCGAGATGTGGTTCGAGCACTGGCTCGCCGAGCGCGAGAGCTGGTATGTCAGGCTCGGCATCCGCCCCGACCACCTGCGCCTGCGCCCCCACGACCCCGACGAGCTGTCCCACTACTCCTCGGCCACGAGCGACATCGAATATCTCTTCCCGTCCCCCGAAGGGCCCCGCTGGTCCGAGCTCGAGGGGATCGCCAACCGGGGCGACTACGACCTCTCCCGCCACGCGCAGTTCTCCGGGGAGAAGCTCGAGTACTTCGACCAGGCGACCGGCGAGCGCTATGTGCCCCATGTGATCGAGCCCGCCGCAGGAGCCGACCGGGCGACCCTCGCCTTCCTCGTGGACTCCTACGACGAGGAACTCGTGGAGCGCGAGGGGACCGGCGAGGGGGAGCGCCGGACCGTCCTGCGCCTGCACCCCCGGCTGGCCCCCGTGAAGGCGGCGGTGCTGCCCCTCGTCGGCAAGGACGGCCAGCCGGAGCTCGCCCGCGAGGTCCATCACCTCGTCCGCGAACGTGTGCAGTCGGAGTACGACTCCGGCGGGGCGATCGGCAGGCGCTACCGCCGCCAGGACGAGATCGGGACGCCGTTCTGCCTGACGATCGACCACCAGAGCCTCGAGGACCGCTCCGTCACGTTGCGCGACCGCGACTCGCTCGCCCAGGAACGGCTGCCGATCGACGGGATCGCCGAAGAGATCGAGAGGCGCGTGACCGCCCCGTGGAAAACCCCCAAGTAGGCTCGAAAGGAGCAGGATGGACTTCGACCTCACCGACGAGCAGCGCCTGATCCGGGACACAGCCCGCGAGTTCACCGACAACGAGATCGTCGAGCGCTCGCGGGAGAACGCCCGCAACCACCACTTCGACCTCGAGCTCGTGGGGAAGCTCGCCGAGCAGGGGTATCTCGGCGCGATCGTCCCTCCGGAGTACGGGGGCGCCGGTCTGGACTACCTCAGCTACGGGCTCATCGTGGAGGAGATCGGGCGGGGGTGCTCCTCGGTGCGCACGGTGGTCTCCGTGCAGACGTCCCTCGTCTGCTCCGGGATCCTGAAGTGGGGAACCGAGGAGCAGAAGCTCGAGTACCTCCCCAAGCTCTGCTCGGGTGAGTGGCTCGGATGCTTCGGCCTGACAGAGCCCGACACCGGCTCGGACGCCGCCAACCAGCGCACTCGTGCCAGGAGGACCGACTCTGGGTGGGTCATCAACGGCGCCAAGATGTGGATCTCGATGGGGGACTACGCGAAGGTCGCCCTGATCTTCGCCCAGACGGACCCCGAGCTCGGCTACAAGGGCCTCGGGTGCTTCCTGGTGGACACCGACCAGCCGGGCTTCAAACCCCAGCCGATCGAGCACAAGATGGGGCTGCACGCCTCGGACACCGCCTCGATCGCCCTCGAAGACGTGGAGGTGCCCGAGGACGGGCTGCTCGGGACGATCGGGGACGGGTTCAAGGTCGCGATGTCCTCTCTGGACTCCGGTCGCTACTCGGTCGCCGCGGGGTGCGTCGGGATCTGCAGGGGCTGCGTGGAGGAGTCGGTGAAGTACTCCAAGGAGCGCGAGCAGTTCTCCCGCCCGATCGCCAGCTTCCAGCTGGTCCAGGCGATGATCGCCGACATGGTGGTCAAGACAGACGCCTCCCGCATGCTCGTGTGGAGGGCCGGGTGGCTCAAGGACAAGGGCCTGCCGAACACCCTCGAGACCTCGATCGCCAAGCTCCACGCGACCGAGGCGGCGGTGGAATGCGCGAACACGGCGATCCAGGTCCACGGGGGCGCCGGCTATGTCGACGACCACCCTGTCGAGAGGTACTTCCGCGACGTGCGGGTCACCACCCTGTACGAGGGCACCTCCCAGATCCAGAAACTGATCATCGGCCGCGCGATGACGGGCATCAACGCCCTCGTCCCCTCCTAGGCTGCCGGAGCCAGGCGGCGATGTCCGAGGCACAGCCGGCCGGGAGCGACTCCCCGGAGACCCCCGATGCAGGCGTCGGCCCGGCCGAGGTGATCGGGGTGCTCGGTGCGGGCACGATGGGGGCGGGCATCGCTCAGCTCGCCTGCCGTTCGGGGGCCATAACGCTGCTGCACGACCCGATCGCCGAGGCGCTGGAGCGGGGCGTAGAGCGCGTCCACGACGGGCTGCGCCGGGAAGCCGCCCGGGGGCGCCTCAGCGAGCAGCAGGCCGCGGAGGCCGCCGACCGCCTGCAGCCCGTCGAGGAGATGGCCGCCTTCGCGCCCTGCGAGCTCGTGATCGAGGCGGTGCCCGAGCGCCTGGAGCTCAAGCACGAGCTCTACTCGAGCCTCCAGGAGATCGTCGGCGGGGAGTGCGTGCTCGCCACCAACACCTCCTCCCTGCTGGTCACGGCGATCGCCTCGGCGGTCACCGACCCCGGGCGGGTCGTGGGGATGCACTTCTTCAACCCCGCCCCGGTCATGCGCCTGCTCGAGGTCGTCGCCGGGGAGCGCTCCTCCCCGCGGGCGCTCGCACTCGCCGAGGCAACCGGGGAGGCGATGGGCAAGTCGGTCATCCTCGCGAGCGACGGTCCCGGCTTCCTGGTCAACCGCTGCAACCGCCCCTTCGGCCTGGAGGCGCTCCGCCTGCTGCAGGAGCGTCTCGCCGACATCGAGACGATCGACCGGATCTGCCGGATGGAGGGAGGGTTTCCCATGGGCCCCTTCGAGCTGATGGATCTCGTCGGCGTGGACACCGGCTTCGAGGTCGCCAAGAGCTTCTACGCCCAGAGCTTCGGCGAGCCCCGCTGGCGCCCCTCGCCGATCACCGCACGCTACGTGGCCGCCGGGCTGCACGGACGCAAGAGCGGCCGCGGCTACTACGACTACTCCGCGGCCGGCACCCCCCATCGCGAGGAGGACCCCCCCGCTCTCGCGGCGGAGGGCGGCGGTGAGGGCATCGTCGTGATCGCGGGCGACGGCGTGCTCTCGGGGGATCTGGCGTCGGCGGCCGAGCAGGCCGGCTACGAGGTGCGAGCCCCAGGAGCTCCCCTGGGCGATGCCCTTCCGGCGCTGTTCATCGACTGCGCGGTCGAGGCTGAGGACTCCGGCGCAACGGCGAGCGGCTCGGGCCGACCGCTTCCCTCCCGTGGAGGAGCGCACATGCTGCTGTGCGCGAGGGGCTCTCTGGCGAGCATGGACGCGGGAGGCAGCGCGGTCGGCTTTCACGTCCTCGGACCCTTCTCCGAGGCCCGCCTCGTCGAGCTCACCCGCGGCCCGGGCTCCTCGCCGCTCGCCGCCCAGCGGGTCGAACGCTTCTTCGCGGCCCTCGGCAAGCACGTCTCGTGGGTCGGGGACGCCCCCGGGCTCGTGCTCGGGAGGATCGTCTGCCAGGTCATCAACGAGGCCGCCTTCGCCCTCGGGGAAGGCGTGGGAAGCGCCGAGGACATCGACCTCGGGATGGTGCTCGGCCTGGGGCATCCACGCGGGCCGTTGCAGTGGGCCGACGCGATCGGCCTCGATCACGTGCTCGCCGTGCTGGAGGGGCTGTCCGGGGAGTACCGCGAGGAGCGCTACAGGCCCGCCCCCGCGCTGCGCCGCCTCGTTCGCGAACAGCGACTCGGTCGGGCGAGCGGTGGCGGCTTCTTCGACTACTCCGAGTGAGCCCGACCGACCGCCGCAGGTGGGCCGACCTCACGTTTCTCCGAGCGCCCCGTTAATCAGGTCATGAGTCACCGGCTGCCCCCGTTCCAACGTTTCCTCGACGGCCACCGCGACGAGGTCTGGCGGTTCCTGGTCTCATCCGTGGGCCCCACCGAGGCGGAGGACTGCTTCCAGGAGACGTTCATCTCGGCTCTCTCCGCCTACCCGCGCCTGCGGGCCGACTCCAACCTGCGGGCGTGGGTTCTCACGATCGCCCATCGCAAGGCGATCGACTGCCACCGCGCCCGCGCCCGACGCGCCCTCCCCGTGGCCGAGCCCGACGGCCCCGACCCCCATCCCCACCACAGCGCCGCCGAGCGCGACGAGCAGCTGTGGGACGCGGTCGGAGCGCTGCCGACGCGCCAGCGCGCGGCAGTCGTTCTCCGCTTCGTCGCCGACCTTCCCCACCGGGAGATCGCCGTCGCCATCGGCTGCTCGGAGGAGGCGGCGCGGCGCTCCCTGCACGAGGGCCTTCTCAAGCTGCGAAAGGCGGTGCCCGCATGAACCCCGCAAACCCTTCGGAGACAGCCGCCGTGGAGAGCGCTCTGCGCCGCCTCGGAGAACCTGCCCAGACGGGCTCGGTGGGCGACTCGGCCACGCGGTCCGCCGCCGTCGCGGCTCGCCTGCTCGACCGCATCGCCGCGGAGGGCCTCGCGGACGTGGGCTACGACACCGTCGACTCGCCCTTCGGTCCGCTGCTGGCGGCGAGCACCCGCCGCGGTCTCGTGCGGCTGGCCTTCCCCGAGGAGGACGTCGACTCCGTGCTGGAAGGCCTGTCCAGGCGCCTGTCCCCCCGGATCGTCGAGTCGCCCGCCGCCTTCGACCCCGTGCGGCGGGAGCTCGAGCAGTACTTCGACGGGCTTCGCCGCCGCTTCGAGCTCCCGCTCGACTGGTCGTTGATCGGGCCGTTCGGCCGGCGGGTGCTGCGGGCGACCGCCGCGATCCCCTACGGAGGCCATCTCAGCTACGGCGAGGTGGCCGCGGAGGCCGGCAGCCCGAGGGGATCGAGGGCAGCCGGCAACGCCCTCGGCTCCAACCCGATCCCGATCGTGATCCCCTGCCACCGCGTCCTGCGAACGGGCGGAGCGCTGGGCGGCTATGGCGGCGGTCTCGAGCGCAAGCGGTGGCTGCTCGAGCTCGAGGGCGCCCTGCAGGCCCCGCCCGGTTAGCCCTGGGCTGCGGCGTCCGCCGCCGGCGCCCACTGCGTGACGGCGGGGTCCCCCACGGGCATCTCCGCGGGCCTGGGGATCCCGGGTGTGTCGCGCAGGTACCACTCGGCGTCGAGTGCCGCCTGACAGCCGGACCCGGCCGCCGTTATCGCCTGGCGGTAGGTGTGGTCGACGAGGTCCCCCGCTGCGAAGACGCCTGGTCGGTTGGTGCGGGTGGAGGATCCGACGGTCACCACGTAGCCGTTCTCGTCAGTGTCGATCTGGCCGGCCACCAGCGCCGACTGCGGCTCGTGGCCCACCGCGACGAAGGTCCCCGAGACCGGCACCTCCCGCTCCTCCCCGGTCACGGTGTTCACGAGCGCCGCGTGGCCGAGCGCGCCGTTCTCCGCGGCCACGAACTCGGTCACCCGGTAGGGGGTGAGGAACTCGATGTTCTCCTGGGCCCGTGCCCGCTCGAGCATGATCTTCGACGCCCGGAACTCCTCCCGGCGGTGGATGATCATCA
>DATFZP010000003.1:0-5683 GCA_035314405.1 Solirubrobacteraceae bacterium
CCCCCATTCGCCCACACCAGCGGGGCGGTAGGGGACTCCTCTACGATCTCCGCGTGCTGCTTCTGATTACGGGCACCGGAGCGAGCCGCGGGGCTGCTCATGATGGCGGGGCGTTCCGCTACATCAGTCCTCAGCGGAGCTATCAGGATCGATCGAGAGCCCCGTGGTGCCGGATCTCGGGCGAGATGGTACCGCAGGGGTACCGCAGATTGGTGGCCGTCCCGCCCGCTATTATCCGTGCCTGACCGGCCTTAGTTTCCCGAGTCCAGCAGCCGAAACCGCCTGCTGGAGCCAAATCTGGCCCGAGTTCTCATAAGCGGCGAACGGGTCTCGAACCCGCGACCTCAAGCTTGGGAAGCTTGCGCTCTACCAACTGAGCTACCGCCGCATGATGCAGGGAAAGCCCTGCTGATCAGCTATTTTCGCCTCGCAGGCTGCGCGCCCCCTCGCCCGCCCGATCGGCACAACTTCGCCCTTTGTGCCCTCATGTGCCGTTACACCGGTCACGAGCGCTGCAAGCCGGTCCCGCCCCTGCGCGTCCAAGCGTAGCGCCTGCGCGTGCACGCTGAGCGGGAGCATCGAGGCCATGGAGGTTCGGCGTGCCGTCAGAAGCTCCGCCTCGGCTTGTGTGCAAGCTCGCGTCGAACGAGATCGCCCACGATCTGCTGCATGCTCGTGTCATCTTCCGCCGCCCATACCCTCAGCTTGCGCCACTCCTCGGGCGTCAACGTCAAGCGCATCATCTTCACGTTCGGATCGCCCCCTTTCGGGCGCGGTGCCCGTCCTTGCGTGCTCACGCTGCGAAGCTTACCACGCAGGCCCCGCAGACTCAACAGCAGGCACCGAGATCGCCTGTGTCCGACCTCACACACCGGCCGGGCGCGGCACGCCATTCTTGATCCAGTAACCGGTCCGAGCACAACGGAGGGAGGAGAGTCATGTTCGGGAAACGCCGCCACACCGCCGGGCCCGCCCCGTGGTCCTACTCGGCCGAGGAGGTCGAGGCGCTCACCCGCCCCGTGGGGAGAGAACCGCGGTTGCACCCCACGGGTCTTGCGAGAGAACTGGCGGAATGGGAAGACCGCGCCCGACGCGGACTCGACCCGGCGGGTAGGTTCGGGCAGGCTCCGCATCGCCCTTACCCGACGTTCTTGTAGGCCGGCGCGCCGTTCGCGATCACACGCGACCGAGTCGGCCCCTTCGCGCCGCCCGGCGGCGTGTTGTGGAAGGCCCGCCAGGAGGAGCGGATGATGAGCAGCCGCTTCCCGGCGGCCCACGCCGACGAGAAGGCCCGCGGGCACGCGATCTCCCGTTCGTGCTGTAGCCGGGGTCTGCGGCATGCGGACCCCTCTAGTCTTTGGGTCGTGAGACGTCGCATCCTCCCCACGCTCATCACGCTCGCCGGCGCATGCCTGGTGGCGCTGCTGATCTACGGGGTCTCCTCCCAGGCGGCCAACCGCACGCTCGACGAGCTCGTGGCCCGCGGCGAGCACCCCCAGGCGCCCGCCGCCGGCGAGGCGCTGCCCGTGCTGGGGACTCGCGGCGAGGGCTCGCTGGCGAGCCTCTCCGGGCAGGTGGTGGTCCTCAACTTCTGGGCGTCCTGGTGTGAACCCTGCCAGGTCGAGGCGCCGCTGCTCGAGCACGCCCAGGCGATCCTCGCCCGCCACCATGCGACGGTGCTCGGCGTCACCTACCTCGACGCCTCCCCCGACTCGCTGGAATTCGTGCGCCGCTTCCACATCACCTATCCCAACCTCCGCGACAACACCGGGTCCTTCGCCCACGCCTACGGCACCGACCAGCTGCCCGAGAGCTTCATCGTCGACCGTCAGGGGCAGGTGGTGGCGATCTCCCGGGGGGAGATCGACCAGGCGTTCCTGGACCGGGCCGTGGCGCTCGCGCAGGGAACATGAGGCCCGGGCGAGCCGGCATCCTCGGGGCGGTGCTCGGGGGGCTCGTCCTGCTCGCCGTCAGCGGCGTCGCCGCTGCCGCCCCTCACGCCTCCCTGCCGACGGTCGAACGGCAGTTCATGTGCGTGACCTGCAGGATCCCGCTCAACGTCGCGGAGTCGCCCCAGGCGGACCGCGAGCGGGCCTACATCCAGAGCCTGATCGACCGCGGGGATGGCGAAGCGGAGATCAGGAGCGCGATGGTCGAACAGTACGGGCCGACCGTGCTCGGCCTGCCGAGCACCCACGGCTTCGACCTCGCCGTCTACGTGGTGCCGGTCGCCGTCGTGCTCGCGCTGCTCGCCACCATCGCCGTGCTGCTTCCGCGGTGGCGCCGCGAGTCGCGCTCCCAGGTGGCCGGGGAGGCGCCCGGAGGCGCCCTCAGCGCATCCGACGCCGCACGCCTGGATGCCGATCTGGCCCGCTTCGACGGAGGCCCGTCCTAGCTACATCTCCTCGGGCGCGCTGATCCCGAGCAGCTCCAGGCAGCGTGCGATCGTCCGCCGGGTGGCGAGGCACAGGGCGATCCTCAGGGACTCGAGCTCGGCCGGCTCGGCGCCGATCACCCGGCAGTCGCGGTAGAACGCCGTGAAGCCCTGGGCCAGCTCGAGGACGTAGGCGGCGACCCGGTGGGGTGCCCGCCGCTCGCTCGCCTCGGAGATCTCCTCGGGGAAGGCGAGCAGCAGCTGGATCAGCGCCCGCTCGGAGGGGTGCAGGGCTCCTCCCCCGCTGCCCTGCGCACCCGCGATGGCCGCCTGCACCCGCTCGCGGCCGGCCTTCGCGAGCATCGAGGCGATCCGCGCATGGGCGTACTGGACGTAGTAGACGGGGTTCTCCGCGGACTGCTCGCGGGCGAGGTCGAGGTCCAGCTCGACGGTCGTGTCGTGGGAGCGAGCAAGCAGGTACCAGCGGGCGGCATCCACCCCGATCTCCCCGATCAGCTCGTTCAGCGTCACGAACTCGCCGGCTCGCTTGGACATCTGCGCCCGCTCCCCCGAGCGGACCAGGTGGACGAGCTGCATGATCAGCAGCTCGAGCTCGTCGGGGTCGCCGCCCAGCGCCTCGTAGGCCGCCTTCATCCGCCGGATATAGCCGTGGTGGTCGGCCCCCCACACGTCGATCTGACGGCTGAAGCCCCGCTCGCGCTTGTCCTGGTGGTAGGCGATGTCCGAGGCGAAGTAGGTGTGCTCGCCGCTCGAGCGCACGAGCACCCTGTCCTTGTCGTCCCCGTAGTCGGTCGTGCGCAGCCACAGCGCCCCCTCGCTCGTGTACGTGCGCCCCTCCCGCTCCAGCAGCGCCAGCGTGTGTGCCACCGGGCTCGGGTCCCCCGCGAGTAGATCGCTCTCGTACGACCAGTGGTCGAATTCCTCGACGGCGAACGCGGCCAGCGACTCTCGCATCTCGGCCACCATCGCGGCGACGGCCGCGCGGCCGATCTCACCCGGATCGGAGGACCCCTCGCGGGCGAGGCCCGCGAGCCGCTCGACGTACTCGCCCTTGTAGCCGTCCTCCGGGAGCGGCTGGCCGCGGGCCACCGCGAGGATCGACTCCCCGAGCTTGCGCACCTGCGAGCCGGCGTCGTTGACGTAGAACTCCCGCTCGACAGAGTGACCCTCGAAGCTCAGCATGCGGGCTAGCGAATCGCCGTACGCCGCGTTGCGGGCGTGGCCGACGTGCATCGGCCCGGTGGGGTTGGCGGAGACGAATTCCACGAGCACACGCTCGACCGCCGGCGCCCGGCCGGCGCCGAACTCCTCACCGGCGTCCAGCGAGGCCGCCAGCGCCCCGATCATCCACGCATCCGCGAGAAACAGGTTGAGGAAGCCGGGCCCTGCGACCTCGAAGCGCGCGAGCCCCTCACCGAGGCGTGCCTGCAACGCGCTTCCGAGCCGCTCGGCGATCTCCCGCGGAGGAGCCCCGAGGCCGGGGGCGAGCACCAGCGCGGCGTTCGTCGAGTAGTCCCCGAAGTCCGCCCTCGGTGGGCGCTCGAGGGTGATCGAGCGGTGGGCCGTGCCCTGGCCACCGGCGGCGGGGCGCCCGGCGGGGGCGTGGCGGACGGCCGGCGGAGCGTCGCCTGCGGCGAGGTCCTCGGCGGCCGCGAGCACCGCGGCCCGCAGCCCGTCCAACGGGGTCACCCTGCGAGCCCCACGGGGTGCCCGCAGGCGGCCTTCTCGTCGTCGGTTGGGGTCTCGGTCATGGGTCCGTTCTCGACGGTTGCGATACTAGCTGTGTGAACGACCAAGACTCAGGCGCCGAGCGCCACATAAACATCCACCTGTCCCCCGAGATCATGGGGGGCGTCTATGCGAACTTCGCGAACGTCAGCCACTCCGACTACGAGTTCACGGTCACCTTCGCCCGTGTCGACCACGAGGTCGAGTCGGATGAGGTCCCGGGCGTGGTCGTCTCCCGCGTCAACCTGTCTCCCCGCTTCATGAGGGAGCTGATCGACGCGATGGAGGACAACTACTCCAAGTGGCATGCTCGAGAGGGCATCAAGAACCTCCCCGAGTACGGCGGAGGCGAGGCTGGGCCCCCGAGCTGACCGCCGCCGGTACGCCCCCTCGTGTGCGGCGGCACGACGGGTTGACCGCCTCCTCGCAGGATCGGGGACGGAACGTCCGGGGCCGGGCGGTGTTCATACCCTTCGAGCATGAAGGTGGCCGTCATCTCAGACATACACGCCAACCGCCACGCCTTCGAGGCGACGCTCGAGGCGGTCGCCGACAGCGACGCTGCCGAGCTGTGGTGCCTCGGTGACCTCGTCGGCTACGGCGCCGAGCCCGATGCCTGCGTGGAGCTGGTCCGTGCCCACGCCGCCGTCTGCCTGGCCGGCAACCACGACCTCGCGGTCACCGGGGAGATCCCCCTCGCTGACTTCTCCCGCGGGGCGAGCCTCGCGGCCCAGTGGACGCGGGAGGTGATCGCTCCCGAGAACCTCGCGTTCCTGCAGAGCCTCAAGCCACAGGGGCAGGAGGGTCCGATCGGGCTCTACCATGCCAGCCCTCGCGACCCGGTGTGGGAGTACGTGCTCTCCGCGCTGCTGGCCGAGCTCTGCCTCGACGCGCAGGAGCATCGCGTGTGCCTCATCGGCCACTCTCACGTGGCGCTCTCGTTCGTGCGGCACGAGGGGGACCTCGCCACGGGCGAGCCACGTCGAGACGGTGCCCGGCTCGACATCGCCGACGGGGAGTGGCTGCTGAACCCCGGCAGCGTCGGGCAGCCGCGCGACGGCGATCCTCGAGCGTCCTGGCTGCTGCTCGACCTCGACGCGCTGACCGCCTCCTTCCATCGCTCCGACTACGACATCGCCGGCGCAGCAGCCGCGATCCGGGCCGCACGCCTGCCCGACTCGCTAGCGGAGCGCCTGGAGTACGGTCAGTGACCATGCCAGGCTCCCCTACCCTCCAGCCCTCACCCGGTCGGCCGCCCGGCGCCCGCGCGATCCTGCGCCTCGCCGCAGCCGGCCTGCTCGGCGTCGGCTGCGCCCTGCTGGTCTCGTGCGGGAGCTCGGGCAGCGGCCTGATCCCCACCGCCGACGCCGGGCCGCTGCAGAGCGACTTCGAAACCGTCGCCGTCGCGGCGCGTGCGGGAAACGGCAACTGCGCCGCCACCGAAGCTGCGATCGCGAAGACCGAACGCGACTTCGCGGCGCTGCCCTCCCAGCTCAACGCCGGGCTGCGCGAAAGGCTGCAGCAGGGGATCTCGAACCTGAGCGAACACGCCCGGACGCT
>DATFZP010000004.1:0-9853 GCA_035314405.1 Solirubrobacteraceae bacterium
CATTACCGGTACAAGCTCGCGTGGCTGGCTGCGCTGGGAGAGATCGTCGGCGGCGGTCCGAAGGCCGCGATGGTGTGTGGGGACATGAACATCGCACCGGCCGACATCGACGTGTTCGATCCGGACGCCTACGTCGGCCAGACCCACGTCACGCCCTCCGAGCGGGCGGCCCTGGCGGAGCTGCAGGGTGTGGGCCTGCACGACGTCCTGCGCGATCGCTGGCCCACCGAGCGCGTGTTCACCTACTGGGACTACCGCGCCGGCATGTTCCATCAGGACCTCGGCATGCGGATCGACCTCGTGCTGGCCACCTCCGCGGTGGCCGACAGAGTCAGGGCCGCATGGGTCGATCGGCAGGCCCGCAAGGGCACCAAGCCCAGCGATCACGCCCCGGTGATAGTCGATCTGGATGAGGCGCCGGACGGGGACATCGGACCTGTCGTTCCCCCGCCGTCCGCCCCGGCGCGAAGCCGTAGCTCGGGCGCCTCGCCGCCGTCGCCGTGAGGGCTCGATCACCCCGAGGAGGGGTCGGGTATCCGGGCGACACGGTTGATGTCCTCGCCCGCGACGAGCACCAACTCGTTTCTCGCCCCTCTTTCTCGGTTCCTGCGGTACGGAACGTACTCGGCGCTCTCGTAGAAGGAGTCTGCGGCCTCTTTCGAGGGCCACTCTATGATCATGTAGACCTGCGCCAGGGGTCGCTCTCCCTCGACCTTCTCGGCCCGTGAGGTGCGAGCGAGGTAGCGTCCGCCGTGTGCTTCCACGAGTCCGGTGACGTTCTCCACGTACTCCTGCACCCAGGTGGGGTCCGTTATGTCGATCTCAGCGACCGCGTAGTAGTTCATCTCACTCGCAGGCATCTTCGCGCCCGCACCTGATAGACGCTGGTGTGAAAGGTGTCGAAGCCGTGGCGGGCCGCGCGCAGGTACAGGCGCCAGATGCGGGTGCGCTCGGGTCCGGCCAGCGCTTGGGCCTCGTCGAGGTGCTCGTCCAGCCGCCGACTCCAGTGGCGCAGCGTGACCGAGTAGTCCTCCCTGAAGCCCTCCACGTGCTCGGTCTCGAAGCCTGCCCGCTCGAGGGCCAGCAGGACGCGTGAGAGCGGCAGGGGCTCGCCGTCGGGAAACACGTAGCGGGTGGAGAACAGATCCTCGTGTGGTTCGTGGTCTGGGTCCAATGCCGCGATCGCGTGGTTGAGGAGCAACCCGCCCGGGCGCAGCAGCTCGAACAGCGAGCGGGCGTAGAGGTCGATCTGACTGGCGCCGACATGCTCGGCCATGCCGATGCTCGAGATCGCGTCGAAGGATGACCGGGGGAGCCGGCGATAGTCGGCCACCAGGATCTCCACCCGCTCGGCGACCCCCGCATCCGCAGCCCGTTTGCGGGCGAGTGCGGCCTGCGCCGGCGAGACGGTGACGCCCACCACCGTGACGCCGTGGGCCCGGGCCGCATGGATCGCGAAGCTGCCCCAACCGCAACCCACGTCGAGCACTCTCATCCCGGGCGCCAGCTCGAGCTTGCTCGCCACGAGCTCGAGCTTTGCCAGCTGGGCCTGCTCGAGCGTCTCGGCGCCGCGGGAGAAGAGCGCGCAGCTGTAGGTCATCGACTCGTCCAGGAACAACGCGAAGAAGTCGTTCCCGACGTCGTAGTGGTAGCGGACCGCCGCCGCATCACGCTCGATCGTGTGCAGGCCCCCGCGCAGGATCAGCTCGAGGCTCGGACGACGCGGTAGCCCCCCGGGCGCGGCTGCGGCCGCGATCGCCAGCCCGAGACGGACACGGTCTCCCCATCCCAGGGGGGGAGGCTCCCACGTGTCGACGACGATGAACGCAGCGTCCAGGTCGTCCACGGCGAGCGAGCCGTCCACGTAGGCGCGGCCTAGTCCCAGCGAGTCGGGCGAGGACAGGAAGTGGGCGAGCGCCGATGGCCGCCGTACGAAGAAGGTTGGGGCCGACGGCGCCGTTGCCGTGACAGCACCGCCGTCCCAGAAGCGGACGTGGAACGGGCGGGCGGGGAACGCGCGGGAGAACTCTCGACAGAGGGGCCCGCTCGCCTGGATCAGCGCCATCGCCCCTCCCGGGCAGCCGAAGATGAGCTTCCCCTCACCGGACTCACCTTCTCCGTCCGAGCTCGGTGCGGGTGGATCTCAGTCATAACGGGCGTAACTGCATCACATCCCCGGCCGCGATGCCCGGTGCGGGGCGGGGACGATGTCGGCGCGCTTCTGACAGACTCCAGGGGATGGCTCGAATCGTCAGGCAAGGATGCTGTTGGCTGGCCACCTGCTCGCTGCTCGTCCTGCTCGCCGGCTTGACGTTGGAGGCGTGCGGGGAATCGTCCGGGGGCCCTTCGACGACCACCATCACCACCGGCTCGCCGACTGCCGCCGCCGGTACGGCGGGCACCACGAGCGGGTCGTCGGGGACCTCCACGGGCTCGTCGAGCGCGCACGCCGGCTCGAGCGCGTCCACCTCGACGTCGGCCGCGGCACGGCAGCGGCTGACCGCGGTGACCTCGTGCCTACAGGGGCAGGGCATCACGCTGCCCCGGTCGCGGTCGGGGAGCTTCCGACTGCCCAGGAGTGTGTCCGCGGCGCAGTATCGGACCGCGTTGGAGCACTGCGTCGCGAGCACCGGTGTCGCCGGCTCCCCGAACCGCCTCCCGCCCGCGGGCAGGGCGGACAGCTCCCCCGCAGCCGCCAATCGCGGTCACTACCCGCTTGCGAGCCCGGCGCTCGTGAAGTACGCGGAATGCCTGCGCCGGGGCGGGGTCGACATCCTCGTCCGGGGAACCAGCGTTCCCGAGTTCAACCCCCAGAAGCTCTCCACGCCGACGCCGGCGCTGGCGGCCGCCGAGAGGAGATGCGCCAATGCGCTTCCCTGAGATTCCCGCCGGGAGCTAGGTGGACGGCTCCTGCGCCCCGGCGAGGGCCGTGCACGGCTGGTGATGGAGCTCGCGGCCCCTGCTCGCCCGCCGGATCGTCGACTGAGCCGTCAGGCCGCGAAGCGCTGGGCGGCGCGGGCGCGCCGCTTGGCCGCCTCGGCCTCCCGGTCCTTCGGCGGCGCCGAGGTCACCAGCCCGTCGAGCAGGCGGCCGGTGGCGTCTGCGACCTCGCGCACGGCGCGATCGAATACCGCCTCGTTGGCCCGCGAGGGCTTCGTCGACCCGCTGATCTTGCGGACGTATTGAACGGCCGCGTCCCGGATCTCGCTCTCCGTCGCGGGCGGCTCGTAGTTGTGGAGCGATCTGATGTTTCGGCACATGCCGGAAAGCGTAGTCGCTGGGCGGGCGCACGTGGCGAGGAGTGCCCCCCGCTATCGTCCCCGGCGGAACCGCCGCTGTGACGGCGCGGGGCGCAGAGGCCCCGCCCACGGGCGCGGCTCCCAACGACCCGACCCGACCCGACCCCGGCAACTGGAGGCGAGAGATGTCCCGCTACACGATGACGAACCTCAAGGAGCTGGACGACATGACCGGCCCCAACAGTCCCGACATCGAGGCGTACTTCGCACGCAAGCACATCGACTCCGAGGAGCTGGGAGTGAGCTACTTCCGCTACGGGCCGAAGTTCCGCTCGCCGATGGGCCACCACCATCGCGAGCAGGAGGAGGCATACGTCGTGATCAGCGGCTCGGGGAGGGTGAAGCTGGATGACGAGATCGTTGAGCTGCGCCAGTGGGACGTGGTAAGGGTGGCCCCCGAGGTCGTGCGGGCCTTCGAGGGAGGACCCGACGGGCTGGAGATCATCGCCGTCGGTGGCAAACGGCCCGAGGACGGAGACGGCGTCCGCGTGCCCGACTGGTGGACCGACTGACGGCAGGCTTTCTGCGGGGATTGAACCCCGCTCGCGAGATGCACGGGCGCGTTCAGAGCCCCTCCGTACACTGCCCCGATGCCCCAGCGAGGCCTCGAGGCGCCGATCCTGGTCTTCCAGCACATCGACTGCGAGCCGCCGGCCGCGTATGAGGACGAGCTCCTCGAGCGGGGGATCGCCCTCCGCCGCGTCCGCCCCGACGCCGGCGAGGAGCTGCCCGACTGGCGCGGCCACAGGGCGATCGTCGCGATGGGCGGCCCGATGGGGGTCTACGAAGACGCGCTCCACCCGTGGCTGGCCGACGAGAGACGCCTGATCGGCGAGGCCGTGCGGGCGGGGACGCCGTTCTGGGGTGTGTGTCTCGGCGCCCAGCTGCTCGCCGCCGTCCTCGATGCGCGGGTGGCTCCCGGAGCGATCCCCGAGGTGGGGGTCCTTCCGGTCGAGCTGACCGCCGCAGCCGCGGGCGATCCGGTGTTCGCCGCCGCCCCCGAGAGCTTCCCGAGCTTCCACTGGCACGGAGACACCTACGAGCTCCCGACGGGCGCCGTCCAGCTCGCCCGCTCGGCCCGCTACGAGCAGCAGGCGTTCGTCTTCGGGCGCGCGTACGCGCTGCAGTTCCACCTCGAGGTCAGCGGCTCGCTCGTCGCCGAGTGGGCTCGCGTTCCCGCCTACGCCGAGAGCCTGCGGCGGCTGCCTGCCGACGAGGGGCCACCGGCACTGATCGAGCGGGCGTCGGTCGCCGAGTCCCGGACGATCCCCCTCGCCCGCGAGCTGTTCGCCCGCTGGCTGGTCCACGTCGTGGGGCTGTAGAAGGCTCTCCGGACCTGGCGGACGGCCGACCCGCCCCGATCCGCGGGCAGGGCCGCCCGCGGCCCACCCGCCCCGGGTCGGGGGCGCCCTACCCGTCCTCCAGGACGACCCTCACCGTTCGCAGCATCCGATCGCTCGCGCCCCGCACGCTGCCTCCGAGCTCGAGCGTCCCCTGGACGTAGGCGAGCGTCTCGGCGGTGAGGCGCTCGCCGGGCAGCACGTTGGGGATCCCGGGCGGATAGGTGGCCAGCGACTCGGCCGCGATCCGGCCCCCCGCCCGTGCCGCCGGCACCACCTCCTGGGCCCCGAGATAGGCCTGCCTGGGAGTCATCGCGAGCTCCCCCCACGGAGGGGGAGCCGCGAAGCGTGCTCGCGCCCCTCCCGGGTCCAGTCCCACCCGCCCGACGGCGATGCGCAGGGCCGCGACCAGCCGCTCGGCCTCCGGCAGTCCCCGCTCGCCCATCCCGAACACCGCCACGAGGACGTTCTGGCCGTACAGCTCGAGGTTGATGTCGCCGATCTCCCGCAGCATCGGTGCGAGCTCGTAGCCGGTCGCGCCGACGCCCCTCACATCCACGGCCAGGCGCAGGGGGTCATAGGCGAAGACTCCGGGACGCCCGGCCAGGCGATCGTCGAGCACGTCGAGCCCCCCGATCGCCTGGATCTCCGCTCTCGCCCGCTCGAGCGCCCCCATCGTGCGCTCGAGCAGGTGCCCTCCGTGGACGGCCGCCTGGCGACGAGCCGCGTCGAGCGAGCCGTACAGCAGGGAGCTCGGACTGGTCGACTCCGTCAGCGTCACGGCCCTGTCCACGACGTCTTCGTCGATCAGCGCTTCGGCGCCACGGCCGAGATGGAGCATCGCCGACTGTGTGAGGCTGCCCACGATCTTGTGGGTGCTCGAGATCACGAGGTCGGCTCCCGCCGAGAGGGCGTGCTCCGGCAGCGAATCGTGAAACGCCATGTGCGCGCCCCACGCCTCGTCCACCACGAGCGGCACGCCCTTCTCGTGAGCCACTCCGGCGAGCGCCCTGACATCCGCCACCGCACCGAAGTAGGTCGGAGAGACAACCCACGCCCCCGCGGCCCCCGGGGTCCGCTCGAGCGCCCGGCGCAGCGTCTCCTCGGTCAGGCAGTGGGCGATCCCGAGCTCCGGGTCGACCTCCGGGGCGGCAAACGTGGGGCGCATGCCCGAGAGGATGAGCGCGTCGATCGTGCTCGAGTGGGCGTTGCGCTGGACGACCACCTCTTCGCCCGAGTGGGCAAGCGCCAGTCCCGCCGCGAGGTTTCCCTGAGAGGCGCCGTTGACGAGGAACCAGGCGCGGGCGGCTCCCCAGGCGTCGGCGGCGAGCGCCTGGGCAAGCTCGAACGGCGTCGGCTCCACACCCACGTCGATGCCGTGGGTGAGGGCCGGGATGTCGAGGCTGAGGGCCCGCTGGCCGAGCGCCTCGATCAGGCCCGGGTCTGCGCCGGGTCCCCCCTTGTGACCCGGTACGTGCAGGCGGGCAGGGCCACGCCGCGCATAGTCGCCCAGGGCGTCGAGGTAGGGCGTCTCCTGCTGGCTGCGATCCACGGCGATGTCACCCTACTCGCAGGTCCTGCGGGCCGTCTGCGGCCCGGGCGGAGCGCCACGCCTCGCATATGTGCCCACCGTGTGCCAGATCGGCCTCAACAGCGCAACCTCCGGGGATGTGGGGCCGTCCGAGTCACCCGATCGGGCTATCGTCGCAGTCGACCTGAGAAGTAGCGGCCCGGCGGTGCGCCAACACCCCGGGCCCGGCACCGAGTCGGTCGGCCTCGGCGCGTCCTCGATTGTCGCTCAGCGCCACCTCCGGCGCCACTCCGACCCGGAGGAACGGAAAGCGGCCGACCACTCGGCGCCACCCGAGCGAAGGGAGACGCGAAGATGGCCGAGCAGAGCAGTGGGGAATCCGCCGGAAGCGGCGAGGGACCGACCGCGGGGCCCCCCTCCCGCGAGCTCGTGCTCGCGGCGGTCGAGCGCGCCGAGCGCCATCGCACGGGGGAGGACCGGGGGGTACCCCGCCGGACGATCGTCGAGCACCTCTCGCTCCGCGCGCGATCGGCGGAGTCCCGACGGGTCCTCTCCCTCCTGCGCGAGCTGCAGGCTGAGGGCCTGCTCGAGCCCTCGCGCCGACACGGCGTGGAGGTCTGGACGAGCACCGCGGCGGGTGAGGAGGCGCTCGCGAGTGCGCGGGCGGGCGGCCGCGCGCCGCTGCTGGGAGAGTCCCCCCAGCACCTCGCCTGGCGCGAGGCGAGGATGGCTGCCGGGCAGGAGCTGGGGCGGTTCCGACGGCGCCTGCGGAGGCTGGTCGACGAGGCGGACCGGCTGCTGCGAGCCGACCCGCCGCCTGATTCGGACGCGTGGCTGGAGCTCGCCGAGGCGCTGCGGGAGGCGGCTCGGACGGTCGGCTCGGCCGAGCACTGCCTGCGCGAGTGGAAGGAGCCCGACGATCGGCGGGCCGACGTGGACACTCGCCGTGAGGAGGCTGACGGGGCGCTTGCCCCACGGCTGCAGGCGAGACGTCGCAGGCTCCGCGCGGGGCGGCGGAACATCCGTCTGTGGGAGCGACCGCCCGTCTAGGCGGTCACCCTCGCCCGTCGCCGATCGGCGATCACCGCGAGCGCATGGCGGCCGGCGGGGTGCTCGCGGGCTCGGCCGACGAGGGCGGCAGTCGACGGGGCCAGGAGCTCGGGCTGGGGAAGTGGGACCCCGTAGTCGGGTGGGAGCAGCACGGACGCGCAGAGCGCGGCAAAGGTGAGGTCCGCAGCCGTGAACCGATCGCCGCAAAGGTGGCGACGGCCGTCGGCGAGCAGACCCGCGACGAAGTCGAGCTCGCGCCACACGGCGGCCTCGTCCTCGATCTCTATTCCCCTGCGGATGCCGAGCTCCCGGCTCACGAAGCGAGCCGCCAGGGGCCATCCCCACCGGATCGCACGGTCCTCCCAGGCGGGCACGCCGCGATTGTTGAAGTCGAGCGCCATCTTCGGCTGGGCGAACATGTGGACATAGATCAGGCGCCTGCCCCTGGGACCGAGCTCCCCGTCGAGCCGCCGGCACAGCGCGGCGACTTCGCCCCGCTGCCGGGGATCGTCGGGGAACAGGCGTTGCTCAGGGGCGATGCGCCGGTCGGTCCAGTCGAGGATCTCGCTCGAGTCCGCGATCGCGCCCTCACCGGTGACCAGCACGGGCACCGTGCCCCGGCCGCCGGCCCGCCTCGAGGCGACCCGGTGGACGCCCTGGACGTGCGGCTCCTCGCGGTAGCCGAGGCCCGCCCGCTCGAGCGCCCAGCGGGCCTTCTCGCAGTAGTGGCTGATCGGGATCGTGACGAGTCGAAGCACGCAGGGCGAGTATGACCCCTTTGCTAGGGTCCTCCGGGAGGTGCCGCGCTGAGCTCCAGCCAGGGCAGATCGGGCCGCGACGAGGTGATCGGGGCAGCGCTGCGCCGGGTGATCCCCCTCCCGCCCCGGTTCGAGGAGTGGCGGATCGAACTCCACGGCCGCCGCGTCATCTACCGAGTCGCCGGCGAGGGCCCGGCCGTCGTGTTGATACACGGCATGCTGAACTCCTCGAGCCACTGGCACGCCGTGGCGGGCCGGCTGGCGAGCCGCTACACGGTGGTGGCCCCCGATCTGATCGGCCACGGCGACTCGGCGGCCCCTCGCGGCGACTACTCGCTCGGCGCCCACGCGGCCAGCATTCGCGATCTGCTCGCGGCGACCGGAATCGACCGGGCGACGATCGTCGGCCACTCCCTCGGAGGGGGAGTGGCGATGCAGTTTTTCTACCAGTTCCCGCAGCGGGTGGAGCGGCTCGTGCTGATCTCCAGCGGGGGCCTCGGACGTGAGGTGAGCCCGATGCTGCGGACAGCAGCTCTCCCGGGGACCTCGACGCTGCTGTCGGTCACGATTCAGCCGCGACTGCTGGAGTGGATCTCCGGGCTGGGCGAGCGCATGCGCAAGCGGGGCTCCCCCGCCGGGGTGTATCTGCAGGCCGTGGCCCGCGCCCTGAGGCCGCTCGAGACCGACGACGCCCGGGCGGCGTTCCTGCACACGCTTCGCTCGGTCATCGACGCCAGGGGCCAGCGTGTGTCGGCGACGGACCGCCTGTATCTGCTCGAGTCGATCCCGACGATGATCGTGTGGGGGGAGCGGGACCACACGATCCCGATCGAGCACGGGCAGCGGGCCCACGAGGCGATTCCCCACAGCAGCTTCAGGACGATCCCCATGGCCGCCCACTTCCCTCATCTGGAAGAGCCCGAGGCGCTGGCCGAGCTGCTCGTCCAGTTCATCGAGCAGACCCGTTCCGGGCGCATCGAGGACGACGAATGGGGGCGACTCCTGTCGCGGCGCTCTGCGCCGTCGCGCGCCGAGGGGGGCGCGGTCGCCTAGCTAACCGCCCACCCGCCAGGCGGGGGGATAGGGCAACGGCGTCAGGGTGCCTTCCAGCTGGTCGCGGAGGGGCTCGAACCGCGGCGGCAGAGACAGCCGCTCGCCGAGGTGAGCGGCATCCTCGTCGACCGCGAACCCGGGGCCGATCGTGGCGATCTCGAAGAGCACTCCGCTCGGCTCGCGGAAGTAGACGGACTTGAAGTAGAAGCGGTCGATGATCGGGGTCGGCCGCGCCCCCGCCTGTGCCACCCGCAGGCGCCAGGTCTCGAGGTCCGTCATCTGCGCGGCGAAGGCTACGTGGTGGACGGATCCGGCTCCCTGCAGGCGATGGAGCTCCGGCGGCGCCGTGTCGTAGGCGAACGAGCTGCTCCGACGCGCCCCCTGCACCTCCCAGCGCTCTCCGTTGTCCCGGACGAAGCCGAGCGTCTCGGCCAGCAGACCCTCGCTGCGCGCCGGAGAGGAGCTGTACGCGCGGACCCCCGCGAAGCCCTGGAGGGCGTGCTCGGGTGGAATCTCCGGGTCCTTCGCCGACAGCGGCTGCTCCGGCGTCTCGGAGGGGATGAGCTCGTGTTCCAGGCCCTCCGGGTCTGAGAAGATCAGGCTGTCGGCGGTCAGCCGCGCAGCGAGGCCACCCGCCAGCAGCCGTTCCTGCCAGAAGTCGAGCGCCGCAGCCGAGCCGACCCGCCACAGGATCCGGTGGACCATGCCGCTGCCGGCCACCCCCCGGGGGGCTTGCGGATACTCGAAGAAGGTGAGGTCCATCCCGGGGGAGCCCTCCTCGTCGCCATAGAAGAGGTGGTAGACGGTGGGGTCGTCCTGGTT
>DATFZP010000005.1:0-3280 GCA_035314405.1 Solirubrobacteraceae bacterium
CGGATCGGAGTGCTCGAGGAAGTGCCCGACGAGGGCGTGCCCCATCTCGTGGTAAGCGGTGATCAGCCGCTCTTTCTCGCTCATCACCCGGGTCTTCTTCTCGGGGCCGGCGATCACCCGCATGATCCCCTCCTCGAGCTCTTCCTGACCGATCTCCCGCTTGCCCGTGCGGGCCGACAGCAGCGCCGCCTCGTTGATCAGGTTCGACAGGTCGGCGCCGGTGAAGCCCGGGGTCTGACCGGCGAGCGCGTCGATGTCGATCACCTTGGCCAGGGGCTTGCCGCGAGTGTGCACCTCGAGGATCTTCGCCCGTCCCTTGCGGTCGGGGCGGTCGACGGCGATCTGCCGGTCGAAGCGCCCGGGGCGCAGGAGGGCGGGGTCGAGGATGTCGGGCCTGTTGGTGGCCGCGATCATGATGATGTTGTCCTTCGCCTCGAAGCCGTCCATCTCGACGAGCAGCTGGTTGAGCGTCTGCTCGCGCTCGTCGTGGCCTCCCCCGAGGCCGGCTCCGCGGTGGCGGCCGACGGCGTCGATCTCGTCCATGAAGATGATGCAGGGGCTGTTCTGCTTGGCCTGCTCGAACAGGTCACGCACGCGGGAGGCCCCGACCCCCACGAACATCTCCACGAAGTCCGAGCCGGAGATCGAGAAGAACGGCACTCCCGCCTCCCCGGCCACCGCCCGGGCCAGCAGCGTCTTGCCGGTGCCGGGCGGCCCATACAGCAGCACGCCCGTCGGGATGCGGGCGCCGAGCGCTTGGAACTTCTTGGGATTCTCGAGGAATTCCTTGATCTCGTGCAGCTCCTCCACGGCCTCGTCGACCCCCGCGACGTCTCGGAAGGTGATCTTCGGGGAGTCCGCCGACATGCGCTTGGCACGGGACTTGCCGAAGGACATCACTTTCGAGCCCCCACCCTGGACCTGGTTCATCAGGAAGATCCAGAACCCGAAGAACAGGATGAACGGGATGATGTAGGTGAGCAGGCTGAGGAGCGCGCTGCTCTTTTCAGATTCGATGTTGAACGGCACCCCGTCTTTTTCCAGCTGGGTGATCAGCGCCGGGGAAGCCTGTTCGATGTAGCCGATTTCGTAGCTTTCTTTGTTCTTCAGCTTGACTTCGAGGGCCTTGCCCTTGTTCTTGAACTCGACCGACTGGACTTCGTGGTTGGGCAGCTCGGCGCCGACCAGGGTCTGGTAGCTGTGCGAGCGGTGGTTGGGCGAGCCGGGATTGACGAGTTTGACGGCCAGGAACGCCAGCACCACGACGATGAGGATTGGGAACGCGGCGCTCTTGAAGAAACGGCTCATTGGCTTGATCCTGCTGGTCCTCGCACCATCTGAAGTCGTGGCTACCGGCCACCTAGCCTACCAGGTGAGGTCTGGCTCTCGGGCCATTGTGAGGGGTTCTGCGAGCCCCTCGGCGCCCGCCGCTCAGCCCGCCAGGACCGCCACGAACGGGAGGTTGCGATGGCGCTCTCCGTAGTCGAGCCCGTACCCCACGACGAAGCGGTCGGGTATCTCGAAGCCAACGTAGCGGGTGGGCAGATCGACCTTCCGCCGGTCGGGCTTGGTGAGCAGGGCGCACACCTCCAGCGTCCTCGGGTTGCGAGATCCGAGGTTGCGCATCAGGTACTGCAGGGTCAGCCCCGAGTCGACGATGTCCTCGACGATCAGCACGTCCCGGCCTTCGATCGCCGCATCGAGATCCTTGAGGATGCGGACGACCCCCGAGGAGTCGGTGGCCGACCCGTAGGAGGCGACCGCCATGAAGTCGACCTCGACCGGGATGTCGATGAAGCGCATTAGGTCGCTCAGGAAGAACACCGCCCCCTTGAGGACGCCCACGAGCAGCAGCGGCCGGCCGGCGTAGTCGCGGGAGATCTCCTCGCCCAGCTCGGACACCCGCCGCTGGAGGTCGCCCTCGCTGACCAGCACCTCGCCCAGCTCGGGGTCCCGTGGGGCGCTCGCAGGTATGCCCACGCCGGGGAGTCTAGCCCTCGCCAGGCGCCATGCCCGGCGCGCGGGGCGGCAGGCGGATCATCCTCAGCCGGCCGTCCTCGACCACGGCACCCGCCCGGCCACCGACGTGCAGCTCGGCCCGGCCGCCGCGGCGGCCGAGGGCGATCAGCTCCTGCACCCGGTCACCGGCCTGGGGGACGAAGCTGCCGGAGGCCTCCTCGGCGAGGCGGATCACCACCATCCGGGCCAGGGCGCTCGGCAGCTCCTCCAGGCGAGGAAGTGCGATCGCCCCCCCCTGCCCGAGCTCGCTCGCCACGAGGCCGTCGAGCAGCTCGGTCTCCTCCCGCAGCAGCGCGGCCGTCCTCAGCACGTTCGCCTCGGCCGCCGGGTGCACCGCCCGCAGCGCCGGCAGCAACCCCACGCGAACCCGGGTGCGCGCGAACCGGAGGTCCTCGTTGCTCTCGTCCTCCCGCCAGCCCAGGCGCCGCTCGCGGCAGTACTCGGCGGTCTGCTCACGGCTCACGCCGAGCAGGGGCCGCACCAGCCGCCCCTCTCTCTCCGGCATCCCCAGCAGCGCACGACGGCCGGGCGAGGCGGCCAGCCGGTACAGGATCGTCTCGACCTGGTCGCTGGAGGTGTGCCCCGCGGCGAGCACCCCGTCGGAGGCCTCGGCGAGGCGCAGTCCGGCGCCGTAGCGGATCTCCCGGGCCCACGCCTGGAGGTTGCCGGAGGGGGCCTGCACCCGCTCCCATGCTCCCTTGCGGGCGCCCGCTCCGCCGTCGGGCGGGCCGCCGGGGGCCTCGGCGCTCGGCGCGTGCACGACCTCGAGGTGGACCCCGAGCCCCTCACACAGCGCCACGCAGTGGCGCTCGTCGGTCGTGGCACACTCGCGCAGGCCGTAGTTGACGTGCAGGGCCCTCACCGCCGCCGCTCCCCGCAGGCGGACCGCCACATCGAGCAGGCAACTCGAGTCGCGACCGCCGGAGAGCATCGCCACCACCGGCCCCTCGCCCCCGAGCAGGCCGCCGCTCCGGACAGCCTCGAGGACCTGCCCGCCGACCACCTCCTAGCCCTCCCGGGAAGAGGCGGTGAACAGCTCCGTCGGCTCCGAGAAGCCCTTCAAGAGGACCTCCCCCACGCGATCGAACTCGACCCCGTCGCCCCCGTCGGCGAGATCCACCACGGAACGGGTCACGAGCACCTCTCCGCCCCCTGCCCGGGCGACGACGCGGGCCGCGCGGTTGATCTCTCGACCGAAGTAGTCGCCGTCCCTGTAGAGCACCTCCCCGTAGTGAATCCCGATCCGTGGGGGGGGACCGTC
>DATFZP010000006.1:0-3066 GCA_035314405.1 Solirubrobacteraceae bacterium
TCCTTGGTGTAATGAATGGGCGTAGTCGCCACTGTTGCGGTTCCTTCCGCTGCACGGGCGACGCTTGCCCCCCCGAGCAGGCAGGCAAACGTCAAAAGCAGCATGTATACGGCGGTTCTGTTGGCCATGGAGGCTCTGATCGATCGGTTCATGCGCGGTACCCTACAGTCGCGGCGTCCGCCTTGCGTCAGCGCCCGAGCGGGCCGTCGGCGGGCCCGAGAGCCGCCCGAGAAGCGCTCACCGGCGGGCGGACCTCACGGCCTTGAGGCGCTCGACCTTCGACAGGACGACCTTGCGCATGCGCACGCTGGCCGGGGTGGCCTCGACCGCCTCGTCCTCCCGGACCCACTCCAGCGCCTCTTCGAGGGTCAGCTTGCGGTGGGCGTCGAGGCGGACCAGCACGTCGGAGGTCGACGAGCGCATGTTGGTGAGGTGCTTCTCCTTGACGGGGTTGACGTCGAGGTCCTCCGAGCGGGAGTTCTCGCCGATGATCATCCCCTCGTAGACCTCCTCGCCCGGGCCCACGAACAGCGTCCCCCGCTCCTGGAGGGTCATCAGCGAGTAGCTCACCGTGGTGCCGCGGCGGTCGGCCACGAGCGCTCCGGTGGTCCGCGTCAGCAGCTCCCCCGCCCACGGCTCCCAGCGGTCGAACACGTGGTGCATCATCCCGGTCCCCCTGGTCTCTGTGAGGAACTCCGTACGAAAGCCGATCAGGCCACGGGCTGGGACGAGGTACTCCATCCGCACCCACCCGGTGCCGTGGTTGGTCATGTGCTCCATCCGGCCCTTGCGGGCGGCAAGCAGCTGGGTGACGGTCCCGACGTGCTCCTCGGGCACGTCGACCGACAGGCGCTCGACGGGCTCGTGGCGCTGGCCGTCGATCTCCCGCTCGACGACGTGGGGCTGTCCGACGGTCAGCTCGAACCCCTCACGGCGCATCATCTCCACGAGGACAGCGAGCTGGAGCTCCCCCCGCCCCTGCACCTCGAAGGTGTCGGGGCGCTCGGTCTCACACACCCGCAGGGACACGTTCCCGACGAGCTCCTGGGCCAGGCGTCCCTCGATCTGGCGGGCCGTGAGCTTGTCCCCGTCCTTGCCCGCCAGCGGCGAGGTGTTGACCCCGAGCGTGATCGACATCGCCGGTTCATCGACGGTGATCACCGGCAGCGGCCGCGGGTCCTCGAGGTCGGCAAGCGTCTCGCCGATCGTCACATCGGCGATCCCCGCGACCGCGATTATCTCCCCGGGCCCGGCCTCGGGGGCATCGACGCGGGTGAGGGCATCGGTCACGTACAGCTCGGCGATGGTGGCGCGCTGGATCGTGCCGTCCGCCCGGCACCAGGCGATCTGCTGGCCCTTGCGGATCGTCCCGTTGCGCACACGGCAGATCGCCAGGCGTCCGACGTAGGGGGACGCGTCGAGGTTCGTGACGAGCGCCTGGAGGGGGTGGTCGGGGTCGTAGGTCGGCGGGGGGATCCGCTCCAGCAGCAGATCGAGCAGAGGCGAGAGGTCGCCCGGGGGCAGTTCCTCGCCGGCGGAGTACTCCAGCGAGGCCACTCCCGCCTTGGCGTTGCAGTAGACGATCGGGAACTCGATCTGGTGCTCGTCGGCGTCGAGGTCGAGGAACAGCTCGTAGACCTCGTCGACGACCTCCGCCACCCGCGCGTCGGGCCTGTCGACCTTGTTGACGACGAGGATCACCGGGAGCCTCGCCTCGAGCGCCTTGCGCAGCACGAATCGCGTCTGGGGGAGCGGACCCTCGGAGGCGTCGACGAGCAGCAGCACCCCGTCGACCATCGTCAGCCCCCGCTCGACCTCGCCACCGAAGTCGGCGTGGCCGGGGGTGTCGATGATGTTCAGCTTGACGTCCCTGTAGCGCAGGGACGTGTTCTTGGCGAGGATCGTGATCCCCTTCTCCCGCTCGAGGTCCATCGAGTCCATCACCCGCGTGGCCACGTCCTGGCCGGCCCGAAACGCTCCCGACTGCCACAGCATGGCGTCGACCAGGGTCGTCTTGCCGTGATCGACGTGGGCGACGATCGCGACGTTGCGGATGTCCTCTCTGGCGGCGGGCACGGCCCCCCAGGCTAGCGGCGCACACGTGCGGCCCTGAGACCGGTGCGTAAACCGAAGCGGGCGAGGGCCGTCGGGTAGCGTTCGGCGGCCGCCACCGTGTCCGCCAGGGCGTCGGCGAAGCGGCGCACCTCGGACTCCTCGATCGTCAGCGGCGGCAGCGCCTTGATGACGTTCATGTGGTGGCCTGCAACCTGGCAGAAGATCCGGTGCTCGTGGAAGAGGGGAACCGTGACGAGCTGGGCGAAGAGGCCAGGCTGACGGCTCTCCACCCGCTGCCACAGCCGGCGGGCGCCGGCCCCGGCCGGCGGCCCGAACTCGATAGCCCACATCAGCCCGAGGCCGCGTACGTCCCTCACCACCTCCGAGCGCTCCACCAGCGGCCTCGTCAGCTCGAGCAGCAGCTCGCCCATCTCACGCGAGCGAGCGATCAGGCCCTCGCTGTCGATGACCCGCAACGTCGCCAGCGCCGCGGCGGCGGCGAGGTCGTTGCCACCGAATGTCGATCCGTGACGGACAGCCTGTTCCATGCCGTCGAAGACGGCGTCGAACGCCTTCCTGGAGACGAGCACAGCCCCGACGGGCACGAGACCCCCCGACAGGGCCTTGGCGAGGCACACGATGTCGGGCTGAAGGCCCCAGTGCTCGAGGGCGAGGAAGCGCCCGGTGCGGCCGATCCCGGTCTGCACCTCGTCGCAGACGAACAGCGAGCCGGCGTCCCGGCAGAGGCGCTGGGCCCCCTCGAGATAGCCCGGGTCGGGCAGGTTGACGCCCTTGCCCTGGACCGGCTCGACGACGAACGCGGCCACGTCCCCCCGCTCGAGCTCGTCCTGCAGCCGCTGGGAATCGCCGAAGAGGATCGCCTCGCAGCCGGGCAGCAGCGGACCGAAGCCGTCGCGGAACTCGGGGTTCCCGTTGATCGAGAGGGAGCCCAGGGTGAGACCGTGAAAGGCGTGCTCGGCGTAGAGGACGCGGGGACGACCGGTGGCGGCC
>DATFZP010000007.1:0-2380 GCA_035314405.1 Solirubrobacteraceae bacterium
GAGGAGCACACTCTGAGGGAGCCTGTCGAGGGAGCGGGCGAGCTCGATCGCCTCCGCCAGACCGACCCCGTGAGTGGAGGAGCTCCGTGGCAGCCGGGGACCGACGGGCTGCTGAGACGCGTCGAGGCGGTGGATCGTGCCGGGTGGAGCACCGGAGCGGGCCGCGTCGACGAGCACGACCCCCCGCGCCCCGTCCCAAACCTCGATCAGCGCGAGCGGCTCCCCCTCGTGCTCGTGCACAGCGATCCCGCCGGCTCGCGCCCGTCCCCGCAGCAGCCGGACGATCTGCAGGCCTGCCGCGTCGTCCCCCCGCAGCTCGTTCCCGATCCCGATCACGACGACGGCGGCCGGCCCGCGGCCGCTGGGGGATGCCATGCCGTCAGCCGTGCGCTGCGCCGCGGTCGACGGTGAGCTCGAGGAAGTGGGTGGCACAGGAGATGCAGGGGTCGTGATTGCGGATCGCCTGCTCGCAGCGGAGGGACAGCTCCTCGTCGGAGCGGTCGATGTTGCGCTCCACGACCGCCCTCAGGTCCTCCTCGATCGCGAGCTGGTTCTGAGAGGTCGGGGGCACGATGCTCGCGTCGAGGATCGTGCCCTGCTCGTCGATCTCGTAGCGCTGGTAGAGCAGGCCCCGAGGGGCCTCGGTGGCGCCGTGGCCGATCGCGTGGCGGGGGGTGAGCTCGACGGCGGGCGCCTCGGGCTGCTCGTAGGCGTCGATCAGCGCGAGGGCTTCGTCGCAGGCCTGCACGAGCTCGACGGCACGCACGACGATGCTCCGGAACGGGTTGCGGCAGACCGGGCCGAGTCCCGCCGCAAGGGCGGCCTCGCGAGCCAGCGGCCGCAGCGCCGGTGAGGACAGGGCGTAGCGGGCCAGGGGGCCGGTCAGGTAGGTGCCGCGCTCGCGGATGCGGGCATGAAGGGCATTGGAGTACTCGACCTGCTCCTCGACGATGTGGTCGTCGAACTCGGCGGGCGCGATCTCCAGGCCCCTGTCGGAGACGATCGTGCCCCGATCGATCGGATAGGAGCCGGGGTCCGACAGCGCCACGAGCTCGGGGCTGCACTCGACCTCCGGGAACGGCAGCCCGGCCGCCCAGACGACGGTCGCCAGAGCCGTCTCGCGGGCCCGCTCGAGGGGGTCGACCAGCGTTCGCAGCTCGCCCCGGGAGGGGACGCGGTAGAAGCCGCCGACGCGAACGTTGATGGGGTGCACCTCCCGACCGCCCACCAGCGCGATCACCGCGTTGCCCGCCTTCTTCAGCGCCAGTCCCCGCTCGACGATCTCCCGGTGGTCCCTCGCCATCTCCAGCGCTCCGGGGTAGCCGAGGAAGTCTGGGGCGTGGAGCATGTAGACGTGGAGGCTGTGGCTCTCGATCCACTCGCCGCAGTAGATCAGCCGGCGCAGGTCGCGCAGCGGTCCGGAGTCGATCCTCACACCGCAGGCGTCCTCCATCGCCCTGACCGCGCTCATCTGGTAGGCGACGGGGCAGATCCCGCAGATGCGTGCCGTTATGTCTGCCACCTCGGTGAACGAGCGGCCGCGGAGGAACGCCTCGAAGAACCGCGGCGGCTCGTAGATCCGCAGCCGCACCTCTGAGACGGTCCCGTCGTCGAGCTTCACGTACATCGCCCCCTCGCCCTCCACCCGGGCGAGGTAGTCGGTGCGGATCACCCTCGTGCGCCTACCCTCGCTCATGTGCCCCTCCCGCCTCGCGGAACGCGGGGGCATCGGCGTTGAACGTCCGATACATGCGCACGATGTCGAGCTCGTCCGAGCCGAGGGTGGTCATCCGTGCGCCCAGGGCTGCCGTGTTCGGCGCCTCCATCGGTCCGTAGCAGCCGTAGCAGCCGCGATCGTAGGCCGGGCAGATCGCGCCGCAGCCGGCGTGGGTGACGGGGCCGAGGCAGGGAGTGCCGTGGGCCACCATCACGCACACCGTGCCCCGGCGCTTGCACTCCACGCACACGCTGTGCGCCCTCACCCGCGGCCGGCGACCGCTCAGGTGCGCGGCGATCACCTCCAGCAGCTGGTGCTTGTTGATCGGGCATCCGTTCAGCTCGAAGTCGACCGGGACGTGGGCGCTGATCGGGGTCGAAGTGCGCAGCGTCGAGATGTAGTCCGGGGAGGCGTACACGATCGAGGTGAAGTCCTCCACGTCGGCGAAGTTGCGCAGGGCCTGGATGCCGCCCGCGGTCGCGCAGGCCCCGATCGTGATCAGCGTCCGCGAGCGGCGGCGCACCTCGTGGATGCGCTCGGCGTCGTGTGCGGTGGTGATCGAGCCCTCCACGATCGACACGTCGTAGGAGCCCTCCACCGAGGCGCTGCTCGCCTCCAGGAAGTAGGCGATCCGGACCCGGTCGGCCAGAAGCAGCAGCTCGT
>DATFZP010000008.1:0-2567 GCA_035314405.1 Solirubrobacteraceae bacterium
GAGGAGCACGACGTGATCGACTCCCGCATCGAGAAGCCCCGCGTGAGACTCCTCTCGGGGAGCCTCGTGGCCACCACCGACGATCTCTTGCGGGCGAGCGGGATCCCCCACGAGCTGCTCGAGCGGACGGCGGTGCGCACCCCGCTGGGTCGCGTGCTGATCGCCCGCCTGCGCGGCTCCGGGGCGATCGAGGTGGCAGGTCCGGCCGCGGCGGCGGACGTGCGCATGGTGAGCGATGCGATGCTCGCCCACGGAGCCGACCAGGTGCTGATCGACGGGGCGATCGACAGGCGGGCGGCGTCCTCGCCCGAGGTCTCCGACGGCCTCGTGATCGCCACGGGTGCGATCCTCAGCCGCGATCCCGCCGAGGTGGTGGCGCGCACCCGCGACGCCGTCGAGCTCGTGCGGCTGGCGGAGGTCGGGCGGGGCGGGGACGACGGCCTCGCGCTGCGCGCCGTCGCAGGCCGCTCGCTGCTGCTCGCCCAGGATCGCGAGCCGGTCGAGCTCGAGCCGCGGTTCGTCCTCACGAGCGACGCGGCGGCGATCGGCCGCCTGCTCGACGCGAGCCCCGAGGCCCGCCGGCTCACGGTCGCGGGAGCCCTGCCGGAGTCGTTCCTCGACGGGCTCCTGCTCGCCCTGAGACAGCGCAGGCGAGAGCTCGCGGTCGTTGTGGCCGACCCCACCCGGGCGTTCCTGACCCGGCACGGGCCCGGCTGGTACGCCGCCCAGGGCGTTCAGATCGAGGTGCTGAGCGAGATCTCTCTGCGGGCGGTCACGGTCAACCCCGTGGCCCCCCGCTCGCACACCCTCGACTCGGCCGAGCTGAGGGCGCTCCTGCGGGCGGCGATCCCGGGCGTGCCGATCTTCGACGTGCTCCACCCCGAGTACCGGGGCGCCCCGCGGTAGTCGCTAGGAGCGGCCGCTGGCGAAGTACTCGGCGTTGAGCTGAGCGTACTTCTGCCACTCCTCCGGCAGCTGATCCTCGGCGAAGCACGCGTCCACGGGGCAGGCCTCCACGCAGGCGTCGCAGTCGATGCACTCCTCCGGGTCGATGTAGAGCATCTCGGCGGCGTCGTAGCCGGGCTCGTCGGGGGTGGGGTGGATGCAGTCCACCGGGCACACCTCTACGCAGGAGTTGTCCTTGGTGCCTATGCACGGCTCGGCGATTACGTAGGCCATTCGCTTCTTTCTTGGGGTCGTTTGGCGAAATCCCCGCAGGGAAGAGGCATATTGTACGAATCATGCTGCTGCTTACCGGCGCCACCGGGCTGGTGGGCTCGGCGCTGTTGCCCCGCCTGCTGGGCGACGGACACCAGGTTCGCTGCCTGGTGAGAGACCCTCGCCGACTGGGTGCCCAGCGCGTGCGGGTCCAGATCGCGCTCGGCGACCTGACCGACCCCCCCTCCTTCAGAAACGCACTGCGGGGCGTGGAGACCGTCATCCACCTGGCCGCCTCGATCCGCGACCAGCCGCAGGGGTCGATCGAGGAGCTCAACGGGATCGCGACCTGGCGGATGGTGGAGGCGGCCCAGCGCCAGGGGGTCGAGCGCTTCGTCTTCTTCTCCGCCCTCGGCGCCTCCACCCACCACCGCACCCGCTGCCTGCGGGCCAAGGCGCTCGCGGAGCAGGCGGTCAGGGAGGCCGACCTGAACTCGATCGTGTTCGCCCCCTCGATCATCTACGCCCCCGGCGACCCCTGGCTGAGGCTGCTCGAGCGCCTCGCGCTGCTCCCGGTGATGCCCGTATCAGGATCGGGACGCGCCCTCTTCCAGCCGATCTGGGCCGAGGACGCGGCCGCCTGCGTCATGGCGGCCGTGCGGGCGACCGCGATCGAGCGTCCCTCCCCGAACGACCGGCGGGCGCGCTACGAGCTCGCCGGGCCCGAGACGCTCAGCCACAGCGACATCGTGCGCACGATCCTCCGCTCGCTGAACCGGCGCCGTCCCCTCCTGCACGTGCCGACGCCGATCGTCTCCCGCACCCTCCGACTCCTCGAGAGGGCGATGGGACCCCGGGCGGTGGCGACATGGGACGAGGCGGAGCTGATGGAGGTGCCGATGACCTCCCCCCGTGGCGCGGCCGACGCGGAAGGCTTCGGGGTCGTCCCCCAGCGCATGGCCGGCGTCCTCGGCGCCGGCTGACGGGGCCCGGCGCCCACACCTCGAAGGCGTCGGCGAAACTCGCCACGACTACTCCGTCAGCCCGACGGCTTCGAGCGCCTCGGCCGGGTCATTGAACCAAGCCCAGCGAACGACCTTCCCATCACGAATGTCAAACAGGTAGCCACGCTCCGTGTCGACGGGAAGGTCGTTGCCCGAGCTGCGGCCGGTGACCTTCGCCCTTACAGCCACTCGGTCTCCCGCGTCGTAGAACCTCACGGGCGAGACGCGATAGTTCCCATACACGCTCAACACGGCTTGGGCCGCAGCCGCGAACTCGTCATAGCCCCGGCGTGTCCCGGGCTCGACCGCGTAGCTCGGATTCACCCATTCGACGGACGGGTCCATCAACTCGGGGACCACACCGAAACCATCTCGCTGCCACGCCTGGTAGACGCGCTGCACGAC
>DATFZP010000009.1:0-4538 GCA_035314405.1 Solirubrobacteraceae bacterium
CACAACCACTACCCCAACGATCGCAACGGCCACGGGACGTTCGTCGCCTCCACGATCGCCGAGGAGACGAATGTCCCCTACGGGTTGACCGGGCTCGCCTACGGCTCCCGCATCATGCCCGTGCGTGTCCTCGACAGCGCCGGAGAAGGTGAAGCTTCGACGATCGCCGAAGGCGTGATCTACGCGGTTCACCACGGCGCCCAGGTGATCAACCTCAGCCTCGAGTTCTCGCCCGGGGTGACGGCCTCGGACATACCGGGCCTGATCGAAGCGCTGCGCTACGCCCACCGCCACGGCGTGCTCGTCGTGGCGGCCGCGGGCAACGAGGGGCGCACCGCCATCGCCTACCCGGCGCGCGCGCCCAACGTCGTATCGGTGGGCGCCACCACCGAACACGGCTGCCTGGCCTCCTACAGCAACGACGGCGCGGGGCTGACGATCGTGGCTCCCGGAGGGGGGCCCGACGCGGACCTCCCCGGCGATCCCAACTGCCACCCCGAACAGCCCCCCGGCCGTGACGTCTTCCAGGTCACGTTCACGGGCAGCTCGCCCCGCCGGTTCGGCATTCCCTCGGGCTACGAAGGCACGTCGATGGCCACCCCCCACGTGGCCGCAGCGGCGGCTCTGGTGATCGCCAGCGGCGTGCTCGGTCGCCACCCCACGCCAGCGCAGCTGACCGCACGCCTGCAGGACACCGCGCGCAAGCTCGGGGGGGGCGGCGACGAACGGCTGTACGGAGCGGGCCTCCTCGACGCCGCCGCGGCCACCGCTCCCGGCGGGCCGGGTGCGGTGGCGCCGTAGAGAGAGCAGGCGCTTGTCCTATCCGCCGGGACAGGCACATGCGGCCCCGGGCCACTGCGATCTCGCGGTCGTCGGGGGCGGCATCCTCGGGCTGGCGCTCGCTCGCGAGCTCCTGCGGCGCAGACCCGGCGCGCGTGTGTGCGTGCTCGAGCGTGAGGGGCGGATCGGGGCACATCAGACGAGTCACAACTCCGGGGTCGTCCACTCGGGCGTCTACTACCCGCCCGGCTCGCTGAAGGCCCGCCTCTGCGTCGAGGGTGCCCGAGAGCTGGGGAGCTACTGCGAGCAGCGGGGGATCGCCTACGAGCGCTCGGGCAAGCTGATCCTCGCAGCGAGCGCCGCTGAGCTGCCACGCCTGGAGGAGCTCGAGCGCAGGGGAAGGGCCAACGGCGTGCGGGGGCTCAGGCGGATCGAGGGTGGCGCAATCGCCGAGATCGAGCCCCACGCGACGGGGGTCGCTGGACTGCTCTCGCCGAACACCGCGATCGTGGACTTCTCGGCAGTCGCCCGCGCCCTTGCCGTCGACCTGCTCGAGGCCGGCGGGACGATCGCGACCGGATGCGAGGTGCAGGGGGTGCTCTCCGGCGGCCGCTCGCTGCGCCTCGGTCACTCCCACGGCGCGACGGAAGCGCGTCATGCGGTGTTCTGCGCGGGCGCCTGGGCCGATCGCCTCGCGCGAGCTGCGGGAGCCGGCCCCGACCCCAGGATCGTCCCGTTCCGCGGCGCCTACCTGCGACTGGTGCCCTCGCGGCAGCGCCTGGTGCGCTCGCTCGTCTACCCGGTCCCCGACCCCTCGCTCCCGTTCCTCGGCGTCCACCTCACGAGGACCGTCCACGGTGAGGTCCTGATCGGCCCCACCGCCCTCGTGGTCGGTGCTCGAGACGCCTATCGCCTGCGGAGCGTCAGGCGGGCCGACCTGCTCGAGACGCTCTCCTGGCCGGGCACCTGGAGGCTGCTCGCCCGTTGGTGGCGGACGGGCATAGCCGAGGTCCGCCAGGCCGCGCTTCGCTCGGAGCTCGTCCGAGGGGCCGCCCGATACGTTCCCGGGATCGCCCTCGCGGACGTTGAGCCGGCCTTCGCCGGTGTTCGCGCTCAGGCCCTCGGCCGCGACGGACGACTGCTCGACGACTTCGTCTTCTCCGCCACTCCACGTGCCCTGCACGTGCGCAACGCCCCCTCGCCGGCGGCCACCTCCTCGCTCGCGATCGCCCGCCACGTGGCCGACACGGCCGAGCGCTCGTTCGACCTCCGCCGCTGATCCGGCGCCCCCACGCTCGGCGGCCCGCCGAGCCTCACATCTCGAAGGCCGTGCGCCCGCCGCTGTCGAGGAGGTCCTGCAGGAGCGCCCGCCCGTCGCCGATCACCGGGCCACCGTGTGCGAGCAGGAGGTGGTCGAAGTCGAGCTCGTCGAGGATCCAGGCGCAGCCCGAGATGAGTCCGCGCTTGGTGGCGGGTGGGTCGTCCATGAGCGAGTCCGGCACGAAGCCCAGCGGTCCCTCCTGCCCGGGGGGGCCGCCCCGAACGACGCCGTCGGCGAGCGAGACGGCGCGCTGCTCGCCGAGGTACAGGGCCGTCTCGTCGGGGCAGATGGCGTCGAGCGGGCAGGCGGTCACGCCACCGGGGAGCCGATCGCCGATCTCGAAGCCCTCGACGCCCTGCTCCGAGGAGAACTCGTGCAGCCCGGCCCGGTTGCAGTGCACCGAGCAGCCGAAACGCTCGACGAAGCGAGCCGACTCGCGATAGTGGTGACGATTGGACAGGAGCACGGCCCCCGGGGTCCTCGGACGTCCGGCGAACCACTCCAGACCCTCTGCCTGTGGCACCACCGGATCGATCAGCACGCCCGTCTCATCGAGCCAGTAGGAGGAGACCTCGATGCCGATCCTCGGATGGGGGGCAGTCCAGTGAAAGACGCCGGGGAGGACTTCGATCATCCTCGCTCACACGAGCTTCGTGATCGCGATGATCATGCCGATCACCACGAAGACCACGATCGCGATTTGCATCCAGATCCAGGTCGGGGACACCAGAGCTGTTAATACCACGCCGCCGCGTGGCCTCAGGAACCCGGCGTGGAGACGCCGGCGCTCGCCGGTCGCGTGACGCCCGCGAACAGCAGCGACAGCACGGTCCCCATCAGCTCGTCCGGGACGGCCTCCGGATCGGCGAGCTTCTGGCGGGCGATCCCGTCAGCGATCGCGTCGATGGTCACCGCCAGCTGCTCCGCCGGCAGCGCGAGCTCGAGATCGAACTCCTGCACGCTGTCGGCGATCAGCTGGGTGAGGACCTGGCGCATCTGGGCGAAGCGGGCGGCGACCTTCGGTCTGACCTCGGCGTCTCGGACACCGTAGGCCCAGAACTCCATGAACAGCAGCAGCACGTCGGGCTCGCGGTCGATCATCGTCATCCACCGCCGTGCCCCACCCGTCGCCCGCTCCGCCACGGAGGCCTGCGCCCGCACCGCGTCGGCGATCTCACGTGCGTGCTCATCGATCTCCCTCTCCATCAGCACGAGGAAGAGATCCTCCTTGCCGTCGAAGTTCGAGTAGAGGGCGCCCGTCGAGAAGCCGGCCTCCGAGGCGATCTCCTCGACCGAGGCCCCGTGGAAGCCGGAACGGGCGAACACGCTCCGCGCCGCCCCGAGCAGCCGATCGCGGGTGTTCGCCCGGCTCTGCCCCCGGCTCATCCTGCCGGAGACCGCGTAGGGCCGTGCGCCGAGGTCGGTGTCGGAGCCCGCCATCGTCACAGCTTACTTGACAGAACGATCGCTATTTCGATAACGTCCATTATCCGTAAGCCCTACTGAGGAGGATGGGAGTCCCGATGGCCGCGACGCGCCCCGCCCAGGCCACGCCGGATGCGACGGACGTGGCCAGCCTGCCGGCGGATGCGATCTCCTACGAGGACCTGTACGCGCGCTGGGAGCGCGGCAACTGGTCCGCCACGGAGATCGATTTCACCGAGGACGCCCGACAGTGGCGCGAGGACTTCACGGAGTTCGAGCGGCAGGCGGCGATCTGGAACTACTGCCTGTTCTTCTGGGGTGAGGACGCGGTCGCCGACAACCTGTCTCCCTACATCGACGCCGCCCCGCTGGAGGAGCAGAAGTACTTCCTCACGACCCAGCAGGTGGACGAGGCCCGCCACGCCGTCTTCTTCAAGCGCTTCATGCAGGAGGTCTGCGGGATCGGCGACGGGTCCATGGCGAGCGGGCTGCGGACGATCAAGCCCCAGCTGACCCCCGGCTTCCGCAAGATCTTCGACCGCCTCGACGTGATGGCCGATGAGCTGCGCGCCGATCGGTCGAGGGCCAACCTCGCAGCCGCCGTGACCCTCTACCACGTGGTGATCGAGGCCTCGCTCGCCCAGCCCGGCCAGCACTTCATCTGCGGGTATCTCGAGAGGCGCAACCAGCTTCCGGGCTTTCGTCACGGCATGCAGAAGATCGCCGCCGACGAGCAGCGCCACATCGGCTTCGGCGTGAAGCTGCTCGCCGACCTCAGGCGAGAAGACCCCGTCGGCGTGCCCAAGGCCGTAGCCAGGATCCTGCGAGAGGTCAACCCCTACACCTCCCAGGTGCTGATGCCCCCCGGGTGGGACGAACGGTACATAACCGTCTTCGGCTCCAGCTATGACGAGGTCGGCGTCGAAGGCCTGACCTCGATGATCACCAAGCTGCGCTCGGCCGGGCTCGCCGTCGAGACGCTGCCGGGATCGCCGGTGCTGCCGCCCGGTCT
>DATFZP010000010.1:0-2399 GCA_035314405.1 Solirubrobacteraceae bacterium
CAGACGGCCGTGCAGATCGTCACCGACGCCATCGACCGCCTGCACACGACCGCCGAGTCCCACAACCGCGTGATGGTCCTCGAGGTGATGGGTCGACACGCCGGCTGGATCGCCACGCACTCGGGCATCGCCGGCGGAGCCGACGCGATCCTCGTGCCCGAGCGGCCGTTCGACATCGAGGAGATCGTCGCGCACCTCCGTCGCCGCCACGAGCGCGGCCGCAGCTTCTCGATCGTCGTGGTGGCGGAGGGTGCCGCGCCGCGGGAGGGAACCCTGCAGACGCGCGAAGGGTCGGCGACCGACGCCTTCGGACACACCCGCCTCGGGGGGATCGGCGTCACCCTCGAAGGGGAGATCGCGCGCCGGACGGGCTATGAGACGCGCGTGACGATCCTCGGTCACGTCCAGCGGGGCGGGACCCCGGTCGCCTACGACCGCGTGCTCGCCACCCGCTTCGGGGTCAAGGCGATGGACGCCGCTCTGTCCGGGCGCTTCGGGGTGATGGTCGCCCTGCACGCCACCCGGATCATCGAGGTGCCGCTCGAGCAGGCCCTCGCCGAGCCGAAGCTGCTCGACCCCGACCTGTTCGCCACCGCGGAGCTGTTCTTCGGATGATCGGAGCGGGCGCTCACAGCGGCCAGTAGCGCCCCACCTGTGCGCGGGCGCGCTCCACGAGCTCGGCAGTCCGCGGCCCCGGGGGCGAGGAGCCGAGGGCCGGCGTCCCCTCTCCCGCGAGCGCGGGGAGCGTGACGGACACGCAGTCGGCGAGGACGCTCCGGTTGTAGCCGCCCTCGAGCACCGCTCCGAGCGGCACCGCCGCCTCCCGGGCGAGGTCGCGCACCCGCATCGCCAGCTCCGCGAAGGAGCCGGTCTGCAGCTCGCAGTCGGCGAGGGGGTCCTCGGCGTGGGCGTCGAAGCCGGCGGAGACAAGCACGAGCTCCGGCGCGAACGCCCTGGCCGCCGGCAGCACGACCGTGTCCAGCAGCGCGGTCCACAGCTCCTCGCCCGAGCCCGGGGGGACTGGGAGGTTGATCGTGTAGCCCTCCCCCTCCCCCGAGCCCGCGTCCTGCAGCGGCCCCGTGCCCGGGAACAGGCCCTCCTCGTGGATGCTCGCGAACAGCACCTGGGAGCTCTCACGGAAGATCTCAGCCGTGCCGTTCCCGGCGTGGACGTCCCAGTCGAGGATGAACACCCTGCCCAGCCCCTCCTGCGCGATCGCCGTTGCAGCCGCGACGGCGATGTTGTTGAACAGGCAGAATCCCATCGCCCGCTCCCGTTCGGCGTGGTGCCCGGACGGTCGCACCGCGCAGAAGCCGACCTCCGAGTCGCCTGCGAGCAGCGCCCTGGCCATCTCACAGGCTCCACCCGCCGCGTGCAGGGCCGCCCGGTAGGAGGCGACTCCTACGAACGTGTCCGGGTCGATCGCTCCGCCGCCGGCCGCGCACAGGTCGCGGATCCTGTGCACGTGACGGGTGCAGTGGACGAGCTCGAGGTGCGCCTCGTCGGCCGCCGGCGCCTCCCGCCGCTCCCAGCCGAACCAGTCGCGCTCCGCGAGGGCCCTCTCGAGGACGATCAGGCGCTCGGGCGTGTCGGGATGGGCGGGCGAGTGGACCCGCGGATCATGCTCGAGACAGGCTGGGTGGCTGAAGTACAGCCCCGGCGTCACGTCCTCACCCCCGATCGTGGTTCACTGCCAGCATATGACCGAGCGGGTGCCGAGCGGGGAGATGCGGGCGGTCCTGTTCGACGACGTGGGGCAGCCGCTGCGCCTCGCGAGCCGGCCGATCCCCGAGCCGGGACCCGGTCAGCTGCTGCTGAGGGTGCAGGCCTGCGGGGTCTGCCGCACCGATCTGCACCTTCTCGACGGGGAGGTGACGATCGCCGAGAAGCCGAGGGTCCTCGGCCATCAGATCGTCGGGACGGTTCTCTCTGAGGGGAGCGGGACCGCCGGCGGGCGGGTGGGCGAGCAGGTCGGGGTGCCGTGGCTCGGGTGGACGTGCGGGAAGTGCGCCTACTGCACGAGCGGCCGCGAGAACCTTTGCCCACTGGCGCTGTTCACCGGCCGGGACATCGACGGAGGCATGGCCGAGTACACGGTGGCCGACGAGCGCTTCTGCTTTCCGATCCCCCCGGGCTACCCGAGCGAGGCTGCGGCGCCGCTGCTGTGCGCCGGGCTGATCGGCTATCGCGCTCTGAAGATGTGCGGCGAGGCCCACCGCCTGGGTCTCTATGGCTTCGGGGCCTCCGCCCACATCCTCACCCAGGTGGCCCGCTGGGAAGGCCGGCGGGTGTTCGCCTTCACCCGCTCCGGTGACGAGGCGGCGCAAGCCTTCTCGCTGGAGCTCGGGGCCGAGTGGGCCGGTGGATCGGAGGAGCGCCCACCCGAGCCGCTCGACGCC
>DATFZP010000011.1:0-2180 GCA_035314405.1 Solirubrobacteraceae bacterium
CGCCCCCCAGCGGGGCTTGTACATCGCGAGCTCCCCGGGAGCGAGCGCCTGCAGGCCACCCCCTAGCAGGAGCTCGTCGTCGAGCTGGAGAGCGGGGTCGGGCAGCAGCTCCCGTGCGATCTGAGCGCCCGGAGAGCCGACGGTGAGCATCGGTGCGCCGTCCTGCAGGGCACGTCGTCGAGGGAGGTCGGCGTTGCTGCCGTCCGGTCGGTACAGGCGCACGACGTGGACGATCGGTCGGCCCGTACGCCGAAAGGCCTGCACGAGGGCGAGCATCGCCGGCAGTGCGGCCGAGGTGCCGGGGATCTCCAGGGTCCCGCCGTCGAGGACGTCACGCTGGGTGTCGATCGTGATCAGGGCCGCGGCCGCGAGGTCGGGCGCCGTGTTGGGGTCCCCGGATGCGAGAGCGGTCTGCTCGGCGGCACGCATGGTCACATCGAGACTCCTATCGACGTGCTCGCCACGCTCAACCCTGCTCGAGCCCTGTGAGCGAGAGGCTCGTCTGCCACAGGTCCTGCGCCTTGGTGGGATCGTGGGAGTCGGTGGAGGACTCGATCTCGCGGGTGCCCGCCCAGTAGCGGCCGCTGACGTCCTCGAGCGCCGGGTCGGTGATCAGCCGGGCGAGGGCCCTGCCGGACTGCCGCGGGGTGTTGATGTTCTCCGAGCGGAGGGTCAGCACGGGCATCACATAGCGCCAGACGAGGCGCTGGTATCCGGGATAGTCGCGTGCCAGACCCGTGCCGGGCATCATCCCCGGGTCGAACGCGTTGAATGTGATCCCCCGGCTCCCCCAGCGACGATCGGCCTCGTAGGTGAAGAGGATGTTGCAGAGCTTCGAGGTCGCGTAGCGCCTGCGTCCCGCGTCCCTCGGTGAGTCGCCGTCGGCCCAGCTCCGATCCGGGCGGGCGAGGTCGGCGGCGGTCGTGTAGCGGGCGTCGGGAAGGCCGGATTTCAGGGCCGGGTCGTGGGTGCCGCTCGAGACGACCACGACCCTGGCCGGCGGGGTGAGCCGATCGAGGAGCAGGGAGGTGAGCAGGAAGTGCCCGAGATGATTGACGGCGAACGTCTCCTCGTAGCCGTCGCTCGTGAGCACCGGCTCGGGCTTGCTGACGTTCTGCACGCCGGCGTTGCACACGAGGGCGCCGAGGGGTGGACGCTCGCTGTCGGACAGGCTCTCGGCGAACCGGCGGACGTCGGCGAGTGATCCCAGGTCGAGGAGGAGGGGCTCCGCGCCGAGCTCTGCGGCGGCCGAGCGGGTGCGCTCGCGGTCGCGGCCGGTGATGACGACGTGCCAGTCGGTGCCGGCGGCGAGCTCGGAGGCGGCGCGGAGGCCGAGGCCGCCGGTGGCCCCGGTGATGATGACGGTGCGCCTGGCTGTCGTCACGCCGACGCACCGCCATCGGGGAGCGGCCGGTCGGCAAAGGCAGCGCGTGCGGCGCGCGCTCCGGGGAGGGCTCGCTCCCAGTATCGGTATGTCCCGTCGTGCATCAGCTGGTGAGCGGCCTCAGGCGTTGGCGAGCAGCGGGGGCCGATCGCCGTGGTGGAGGGAGAGGAACGTCCGAGCCTTCTCGTCCTTGCCGCCCATCGCACCAGTCTAGGAACGCCGCGCGTCGCACGTTGGTCAGGCGAGAGTCCGTCCGGTCTATCGCCGCTCGGGTCCAGTTGACGAGGCGGCCGAGCCGCGCGTAGGGTTGTGCAGGCACTCACACCCCCACAGAAAGGATCGTGATGAACACCTACGTGATTCTGCGCCGGAGCGGCTGGCGGTCACCAGAGGACCTGCAGGCAGCTGCGGAGCGTTCAACACGGGTGGGCGACGAGGAGATGTCGGACGACATCCGCTGGATCCGTAGCTACGTGCTGGAGGAGGACGGAGGCTCGGTGGGAACGGTCTGCATCTATCAGGCGAGCAGCCCGGAGGCGATCCGGGATCATGCCGCACGCGCCGACCTGCCCGTCGATGAGATCATCCCGGTGGCGGACACGGTGACGGTTCGCCCGGACCCGGAGGCATCCCCGGCCTGACGCGGAAGGTCATTGGTCCACGGCCGGATGGCTGGGCATAGGGAGCGTACGGAGCCGAGCCGCCTGAGCCGGCTAGGGCTCCGTGGAGCCAGATCCAGCTCCCGATCGGGAAAGCGGCGAACGGGTCTCGAACCCGCGACCTCAAGCTTGGGAAG
>DATFZP010000012.1:0-8367 GCA_035314405.1 Solirubrobacteraceae bacterium
CCTTGGCGCCGAGCGCCGGGATCACCTCCCGCTCGGGGTCCAGGGTCACGTCGAACCGCCTCGCGTAGTAGTCGCCGACCGCCGCGCGAAAGTCCTCGCGGCCCCGGTTTGAGGGGTAGCGATGCGTCTCCGGCTCGGTCACCGCCTCCTGCATCGCCTCGACGATCAGGGGCGGGGTCGGACGGTCGGGGTCGCCGATGCCGAGGCTGATGACGTCCACCCCCGCCGCCCGCTTCTCGGCGATCTTGCGCTCGAGCTGGGCGAAGGCGTACGGCGGGATGCGCTCCAGGCGCCTACTCGGTCTCATGCAGCTCCTTTGCGAAGTCGTCGGTGATGCGGCCCTCGAAGACGGACCGCGCCCAGCCTGTCAGGTTGACGTCCAGGCCCTCCCCCACCTCGACCGTCAGCTCACCCCCGTCGAGCACCACGGTCACGATCGCCGGCCTGCGCCCGGCGGGCTGCCCGCACACGTGCGCGACCGCGGCGCCGGTCGCGCCGGTGCCCGACGACAGGGTCTCCCCCACCCCCCGCTCGAAGATCCGAGCGCGGATGCGAGCGCCGGGGCCGTCCCGGGCGCCCGGGCCGTCCTGCTCGAGGGCCGCGTACCACGACACGTTCGTCCGGTTGGGGAAGCGGGAGTCGGCTTCGATCGGCGGGCCGATCGAAGCGAGGTCGAGCGCGTCGAGCTCGCGCTCGGAGTCGACCCGGATCGCGCACTGGGGGTTGCCGATCGAGACGTGGCGAAAGCGCCACACCCTCCCGTCCAGGAGGATCTCGCCGCGGCCGTCCAGCGGCCCGCCGGGAAAGTCCGGCGAGGTCAGCGAGGCCCGTCCCATGTCCACCCGACAGGTGTCGGGGCCGGTGATCGTCGGGCGAACGGTCCCGGCGGGGGTGTGGATCGCGAACTCCCGCTGCTCGGTCCACCCCCGCCGGCGCAGGTACAGGACCGCCTCCCGCACGCCGTTGCCCGACAGCTCGGCCTCCGAGCCGTCGGGGTTGAAGATGCGCAGGTCGGCCACGTGCTCGCCGTCGGCCGGCGGGGAGAGCAGCAGGATGCCGTCGGCGAAGATGCCGAAATGCCCCTCGCACAGCCTGCGCACGCGCGCAGGGGTGAGCTCGAACGGGAGCTCCTCCCGCTCGAGGATCACGTAGTCGTTGCCGAGCGCCTGCCACTTCTCGAACCGCATCAGGCGCCCGAGTCTAGGATCTCCCGGGCGAGGGAGGTCGGGTCGCGACCGGTTGCATCGATCACGTGCACCCCCGCCAGCTTGCGCATCCAGGTCAGCTGGCGCCTGGCGTAGTTGCGGGTGCGCCGCTTCATCCCCTCGACGTCTCCGGCGAGGAGCTCCGAGAAGCCGAGAGCCTGGCGGGCCGTCTGTGACGCCCCCGCCCGGTCCGCCGCACGGACCTCCTCCACGGCGCCCGCGGCGAGCATCTCTGCCACCCGCCGCTCGATCGCCGCATACAGGGCCGTGCGCTCCATCGTCAGGCCCGCCAGCAGCGTCGGGTGGCGCACCTCCTCGCTCCACAGCTGCGACGGGCCGTCCGGCGGATGCAGCTGTCCGAGGTCCAGGAGCTCGAGCGCCCGCACCACCCGCCGCCCGTCGCCGGGGTCCACGCCGTCCGCCGCCCAGCTCGCTCGGGCGGCGAGCCGTGCGTGCAGGGCCGGCGCTCCGACTCGCTCGAGCTCCTCGCTCCAGCGAGCCCTCAGCGAGCTCGGCGGCGGCGGGCGGAGATCGAGCTCGGTCAGGGCGGCGCGCAGGTACAGGCCCGTGCCGCCGACCACGATCGGCCTCCTGCCGGCCGCGAGCAGACCATCGATCTCCTCGTGGGCGAGCTGGGCGTACTCGCCGACGCTGAACGTCGCGTCGATCGGGACGAAGGACAGGAGCCGGTGCTCGAGGGCGGCGCGCTCGGCCTGAGAGGCGGCGCCCGTGAGCGTCTCCAGGCCCGCATACACCTGCAGGGCGTCGGCGGACACGGCCACTGGATCCTCGCCGCCGGCCCGCAGCAGCTCGGCGACGGCGACGGCGACGGCCGTCTTGCCGACGCCGGTCGGGCCGAACAACGCGATGGTACGCATCGGCGTAGGCTCACACGTCGTGCAGATCCAGGCCTCCACGGTCCTTCTCACCGGCGCGACCGGCGGGATCGGACAGGCGATCGCCCGCGCGCTGCGGACGCGGGGGGCGAGCCTGATCCTGACGGGGCGAAGGGCGGACGTGCTGAATCGGCTCGCCGAGCAGCTCGACGCGCGAGCCCTGGCGGTCGATCTGAGCGTCCGCGAGGAGGTCGAGGGGCTGCTCGAGGAGGTGGGCGACGTGGACATCCTCGTCGCCAACGCCGGCCTGCCCGCCAGCGGGCGGCTGGACAGCTTCACCGTGGAGGAGATCGACAGGGCCCTCGAGGTCAACCTGCGCGCGCCGATGGTTCTCGCGCACGGGCTCCTGCCGGCGATGGTCCGCAGGCGGAGCGGGCACCTGCTGTTCATGTCCTCGCTCGCCGGCAAGGCGGCCTCCGCCCCGGGCGCCTCCGTCTACGGCGCCTCCAAGTTCGGTCTGCGCGGCTTCGCCGCGTCGCTGCGGGCCGAGCTGCGTGGCAGCGGGGTGGGCGTCTCGGCCGTGTTCCCGGGGTTCATCCGCCAGGCGGGCATGTTCGCCGACGCCGACGTCGAGCTGCCGCCGGGTGTGGGCACCCGCTCACCCCAGGACGTGGCCGAAGCGGTGGTGGCGGCGATCGAGAGCAACCGCGGCGAGGTCGACGTGGCGCCCCTGGCGATGCGGGCGGGTGTGGTGTTCGCGAGCCTCGCCCCCGAGCTGGCGGCGAGCGCCGCCAGGCGGATGGGGACCGAGGAGATAAGCCGTCAGATGGAGGCGGGGCAGCGCGAGAAGCGCTGAGCGCCCGCGGGCCCGTCGCCCGCGGGCGCTCCCGCCCTCTCCCCCGGCTCAGAAGAGGCTCTCCTGGAGCGCCGGGGCCGGCCCCACCGGTGGCGCGATCTCCTCGGGCTCGATCTCGGGATCGGGCTCGCCGCGCTCGGCGCCCGTCCGCAGGGCGATCGGGCTGGCGCCGTGACGCACCATCCGGGCCAGACGCCTGCGCTCCTCCGGGGGCGCGTAGGCGCCGCGGCGGTACAGCTCCCGGTAGCGAGACAGGAGGTCTGGACGGTAGCTCTCCAGCCACCCCATGAACACCCGGCGAACCTCGCCGCGAAGGTGCAGGGCGACGCCCCCGACGGTGGACGCCCCGGCGGCCCTGACCTCCTCCAGCAGCGAGTCGACCTGCTCGGGAGCGTCGTTGATCCCGGGCATCAGAGGCGCGATCAGCACACCCGTGGAGATCCCCGCCCGATTCAGCTCGGCGACCGCCTCCAGACGGGCGCGGGGGTGCGGGGTGTGCGGCTCGCTCGCCCGCCACGCCTTCTCGTCGAGCGTCGGGATCGACAGGCAGGCGGTGATGCTCGCGCGCTCGGCGATCTGGAGCATCAGCGGCAGGTCGCGCAGCAGGAGCGGCGACTTGGTCAGCACCGAGCAGGGGTTGGCCGCGTCGCGCAGCGCCTCCCAGATCCCCTCCATCAGCCGGTAGCGTCCCTCGACCCATTGGTAGGGGTCGGTGTTCGTGCCCAGCGCGACGTGCTCGCGACCCCACGAGGGCCGAGCCAGCTCCGCCCGCAGGACCTCCGGAGCGTTGACCTTGACGACTATCTCCCGCTCGAAGTCGCGGCCGGCGTCGAAGCCGAGGTAGGTGTGGGTGGGCCGAGCGAAGCAGTAGCGGCACGCGTGGCTGCACCCCCTGTACGGGTTGATCGTCCAGCGGAACGGCATCCGCGAGCGCTCGGGGACGCGGTTCAGGACGGACTTGGCACGGACCTCGTAGAAGCGCATGTCGAGTGCCTCGGGAGCATCGAAGCGGCGCACGGTGGCGGCGTCCCGATAGCCGGGCAGCGGGCGCTGCTCGCTCCCGTCGAGGGTGAGGTTGCTCCAGCGCACGAACACATGTTCGCATACCCACCGGTCGACGACGGCGGCGCCGGCGGCGGTACGCCGTCATCGACCAGCTGACGGGGATGCTCAACCGCAAGGCCCTCATCGCCCGCGCTCAGGAGCTCACCCAGCAGTCGGAGGTGACCGGCGAGCCGGTGGGGATGATCGCCGGGTTCGGTCACTCGGCTTCCGCAGCGAATCACCGTGAGCCCCGCCGTCATGATCGACGAAGCCCGGTGGTGGCCCGTGCTGCGACGCACGGACCACCACTCCTGGGCGGCACGTCGGTCTAATGCCGACGGTTGTTAGCCAGCGGTGATCGTGTTGTCGTGGTGGGGTCCTTTCAGTTTGAGGAAGCCGGTCACGGTAGCTTTGTTGCCCGTTCCGTCTTCCAGTTCGCCGGATCCCGCACCGAATTCGGCGACGCTGTTGCCGATCGCAGGCATCAGCGATCCTTTGTAGGTGTCGAGGACTTTACCGTTGGAGCACCTGACTTCCACTTCGACGCCTTCGATCACATCTCGTGCCGGCGGGCCCGCGACCAGATGTGAGAGCCAGGGCAGTTTGAGCGGCACGACTTCCACCCTGCTGTTGTGGCACAGTTTGACGCTCGCGTGACAGAGGTCGAGTCGGAGCGCTCTAACTTCATCTGTGCCCGTGCCGCCTCCCACCGGGGCGGTGTCGATCACTTCTGAGCCGACCGCCACGTTGCACGCGATTTCGGCTCCGGGGACATTGAGGCTGACTGTTTTTTCCTCACCCCCGCTGCTGACCCTCACAGGTATGGATTCGCCTTCGTTGAGCGGTTTACCGTCGCTGTACCAATGCGCGATCGACACACGTGTGACCGTCTGGACCTCGGAGCCACACCCGCTGACGGACCCGTTGTTGGCGGGATCGCCGGAGTAGCGCGCCTGCCAATAATAGGTTCCAGGCGCCAACGTCTGGGAGCCTGACGTTGGGACTGAACCGCCTGACACCGCCACTTCACCCGCAGTTGCGACGAGATTCTTGCATTCGGGGTCGGAGTAGACGTTGTAGGTGACGATCCCGCCTGCTTTGCCTGCGTTTTCGCCTTCCAGCGTGGCGCTGTCGCTCACCGAGGTGCCTTCGGGGACGGTGATGTTGCTCCCACTCTGGCCCCCGCCGGCCAGGGACGTCGTGAGCGTCGTCTGTGCCGGAGGCTGCCCATTGTCCACATCGAAGATGTACCGACCGAGCGTGCTGCTGTTGATCGAGTTGTGGATCAGGCCGGAGGACAGGGTCGAGTCCAGGAACGCGCCTGCTTCTTCAGATCCCGGGATCTCGAAATGGCTCGTGCTGCCGTTTGTGTATCCGGCGATCGCGGGTACGCCGAGTGGTTCGGCCTTCAGACATACTTCGTTGCCACCGCTCGCCTCGCCGGTGTCCCACTGAATCTGGTTGTAGTTGAACTCGATGTCAAAGTCGTCGCCATTGGGCCCCGTGTTGCGTTCGGGGCGATCGATCAAGATAGCCTGGAAGTTGTTCAGGACACTGCCGATTTCGGCGAAGCAGCCAACCCCGGGCCAGTTGACCACAAAGACCTTCTTGCCTTCGAGGGTTCCTCTCCCGAAGTTGATGATTGCGCTGCTCGGGTTGCGGGTGTCGACATCTGCGAAGTATGGAGCGATGATCGGGCTCCCGAAGCTAGTCAGACTTTCCGGGGTGTATTGCGACAGCGGCTGTGTGAAGGTGAGGTTGCCGTTGTTGTTGATGAAGGCGCCGCTGTACTTTGTCCCGAAGAAGTTGACGCTGAAGCCGAATGGATACGTTTCTGGTGCGGTCTGACCCGACGGCCCGGGACAGGGCACCGGCGCACTCACGCCTTCGCTCGGTTCGTTGCAGGGCCACGTTCCGTCGTCGTTGCGCCCGAATGTAACTTCTTCGTAGTTGTTGATCACACTGGAGCTGTTGCCCGGTGCGCTCGATGTCGGGATGACGGGACCAGCGACAGCCGAGGAGATCGACCCCGCGCCGAGCGCGAACAGCAGGAGCGCTGTCGCGATGGCTAGCAAAAAGGTGCGATGGCCCGGACGGGCGTCACCGTGACGCGTCGCTCCGTGCCAGGAGCGGCGCATCGGGGTTTGAGCGAGCAGACTCTTCATTATTGCCTCCCGAGTGTCAAGTTTCGGCCCCCCCGGCTCGGTGCTCTGACAAGTCGTATACGCGCGAACGGAGCGACCAGAATGATGAGCACAACCTGGCTTTGTGCCGCGCTGCGTGGGCACCGTATCACACAAATCGCGTCTCGAGAGAGGTCGGGTTCTGCAACGCCCGGCAAGCGCAGGCGGTGTGAACGGCGGGTGAGCCTCCGGTGACCCTGCTCAGGCGATACGGGATGACAGCGTCGTCCGTGGCGGCGCGGGCCGCCATCTTGCGGTCTGCCGTCGACGGCTCGCGGCGCGGAGGATCCTCATTCCGCCCGCGCGAGCAGCCGCTCCTCACCGCTCAGGGTCTGGCTGGTGGCGGTGAGGATCTCGACGTCGGTCAGCTCCCCCGGAGCGGCCAGCCCGGCGAAGTTGACGACCTTGTTGTGCCTGGTGCGACCGCGCACACGATCCGGATCGGTCCGCGACGGCCCTTCCACCAGCACCTCCAGCGTGCGGCCGAGGAAGCGCTGAGCCCGCTGCAGTGCCTGGCGCTGGACGAGCTCGACGAGCCGCTGCATCCTCTCCACCTTGACGGGATGCGGGACCAGCCCCTCGGTGAGGGACGCCGCAGCCGTGCCGCGGCGGGGAGAGAAGACGAACGTGAAAGCTCCGTCGTAGCCGACCTCCTCGACGACCTCGAGGGTCTGCAGGAAGTCCTCCTCGGTCTCCCCCGGAAACCCGACGATGATGTCGGTGGTGAGGGCCGCATCGGGGACGTGCTCGCGGATCATCGCCACCCGGTCGAGATAGCGGCGGCGGTCGTAGGTGCGTCGCATCGCCTTGAGGACCCTGCTCGACCCGGACTGCAGGGGCAGGTGGATGTGCTCGCAGACGCTCTCGAGCTCGGCGTGGGCGCGGATCACGTCCTCCCGCATGTCCTTCGGATGTGGGCTCGTGTAGCGGATCCGCTGCACGCCCTCCACCGCGTCGATCAGCCGCAGGAGCTCCGCGAAGCTCGCCCGCTCGGCCAGGTCCCGTCCGTATGAGTTGACGTTCTGCCCGAGGAGGGTCACCTCCCGCACCCCCTCCGCGGCCATCGAGCGCACCTCCGCGAGGAGCTCGTCGACCGGGCGGCTGACCTCCCGCCCGCGGGTGGACGGGACGATGCAGTACGAACAGGCGCAGTTGCACCCCACGCTGATCTGCAGCCATCCCTGGAAGGGCCGCTCGCGCCTGGCGGGCAGGTGTCCCGTGAACCCCTCGAACTCGAAGTAGCCCTGGGCGCTCAGCGAGTCGCTGGTGAGGAACTCCGCGAGCCTGTGCACCTGGCCCGGGCCGAAGGCCACGTCGACGAACGGGAAGCGCTCGAAGACCTCCTCCTTGAGCGATTGCGCCCAGCACCCCCCCACGCCCACCACCCGCTCCGGACGCTCCCGCTTCAGGCGCCTGGCCTCCCCGAGGTGGGCGATGAAGCGGCTGTCCGCCGACTCCCGGATCGAGCAGGTGTTGAACAGGATCAGATCCGCCGCCGCCCGCTCGGGCGCCTCGACGTATCCGAGCGACTCGAGCATCCCCTTCATCCGCTCGGAGTCGTGCTCGTTCATCTGGCACCCGAAGGTGGTCACGTGGTAGCGGTTCTGCATAGGCAACCCCAAGGAAGTCAACACGGCAACCTCGAGGCATCCCAAGCATGGCAGACGGGTGATCGGCATCGTCCGCGCGTCGGACGTGTCGGGCGTGTCGGGCCGCCGGGGCGAGAGCTTCGCCGGTCCCGAGACCAGAGCCGGCACAACGCCCCCGGACGACCGTCCAACTCCGGGTCGGCCCTTCAAGCACGCCTTCGGACGTGTCGAACGTCGGGGTGAGCGGGCCGGCAGAGTTGACTCGGCTCGCCCTATTCGGCCCTTCCTTCTCCCCTGAGGTGCAGCCATGCTCCCCCGACGCTCGCGCGTCCGCACGTCCCTCCTCGCCGCAGCCCTGCCCGTACTGACGGCCCTGCTCGTGCCCGCCGCCGCCGGCGCGAGCGGGTCCGCACCCACCGCCCTCGTGGGTTGGGGCGAAGATTTCCATGGCCAGATCGGCGCCGGCTACCACAGCCGCTGGCAGACACCCGAGACCGCGCTGCTGCCGGCGGGCGTCAAGGAAGTCGCACTGGGGATGGGCGGCGGGCTGGCGCTGATGACGGACGGCTCGGTCTACTCGTGGGGCGGCAACATCTATGGCCAGCTCGGGCTCGGCTACCGCAACCGATATGCGCTCAGGCCGGTGAGGATCCC
>DATFZP010000013.1:0-7798 GCA_035314405.1 Solirubrobacteraceae bacterium
CTCCTCCACGTACACCCGCTCGATCGAGATGCACGTCTGCCCGGCGTTCTGCATCGAGTAGTAGGTGGCGAAGTTCGCCGCCCGCTCGAGGTCGGCGTCGGAGAGCACGATCATCGGGTCCTTGCCGCCGAGCTCCAGCGAGGCGGGGATCAACCTCCGGGCGGCCGCTTCGGCGACCTTCCTGCCCGTCCGGGTGGAGCCGGTGAACATGATCATGTCGACGTGCTCGACCAGCGCGGCGCCGGTCTCACCCCGGCCGGTGGCGATCTGCAGGACGTTCTCCGGCAGCCCGCACTCGCGCAGGCCTTCGGCCATCAGCAGGGAGGTCAGGGGGGTCACCTCCGAGGGCTTGAGGATCACCGCGTTTCCGGCCGCCAGCGCTGGGATGCAGTCCCCGAAGGAGTTCGTCAGAGGGTAGTTCCACGGACCGATCACCCCGATCAGCCCGAGAGGGCGGTAGCGGAGGATCAGCTTCTTGCCCTTGACCAGTAGCTGGCTGGACTTGATCCGCTCGTCGGCGAGGTAGTGGGGAGCCTCCTTGGCCCAGAAGCCGAAGGCGTTGCCGGCGTATCCGATCTCGGCGAGGGAGGCGTCCTCGAATGTCTTCCCGGTCTCCGAGCAGATCGTCGAGACGACGCGTTCTGCGTTGTCCATCACCCACTTCTGCGCGCGCAGGAGCACCCTCGCCCGACCGTCGAACCCGTATGCCTCCCACTCCGGCTGGGCCGCCCGGCCGCGGGCGGCCATCTCCGCAACCGTCGCCGCGTCCAGGTCGGGGACCGTGGCGACTATCTCGCCGGTCGCAGGGTTCTCCACGGGAATTCCCGTGGAGGCGTCCCCTGCGCCGTTGCGGCTCTCAGGAAGGTGCTGCTCGACGGTGGCCATCTAAGTCTCCCCTGCTCGTTGCCTCGGAACCCACAAGACTACTCCGACAGGGCCCTCCGGGGTGGCTACTGAGAGTCGGAGAGCTCGATCGCCGTGATCCCGATCGGCTCCGATGGCCGGTCCCCGGCGCCGGTCGGCACTGCCTCCAGCGCATCGATCACGTCCATCCCCTCGCTGACCTGCCCGAACACCGTGTGCTTGCCGTCGAGCCAGGGACAGGACTCGGCGGTCACGATGAAGAACTGGGAGCCGTTGGTGTCGGGCCCGGCGTTGGCCATCGCCAGGGCGCCCCGGACGATCAGGTGGGGGTTGATCTCGTCCTCGAAGGTGTAGCCGGGGCCACCCGTGCCGGTTCCGTTCGGGCAGCCGCCCTGGATCATGAAGTCCTTGATGACCCGGTGGAAGGTGAGTCCGTCGTAGAACCCTTCGGAGGCCAGCTTGCGGAAGTTCTCGACCGTCTTCGGAGCGTCCTCGTCGAACAGCTCGAACACGATCGGCCCTTCGGTGGTCTGCATCGTGGCGGTGGACACAGCCCTACCTTACCTTCACGTGCTCGAGGCTGACGGGGCGCCCCCCCAGGGGCCGACCGTCGAGGCTCTCGATCACCCGGTCGGCCTCGGCCGCTGGCACCGACAGGAACGAGAAGCGGTCGAGCACCAGAACGTCCCTCACGCCCTCCCCGTCGAGCCCCCCGAGCGAGGTCACGGCGCTGACGATGTCGGCCACGCTGAGCCCTGCTGCACGCCCCGAGCCGAGCACGAGCTTCGCGTACGGCTCCTGCTCGTCGCGGCGGGAGATGCGGGGCTTGGAGTGCCGGCGGGGGCGCTCCTTCACCGGCGTCGGGGGAGCCACGGCGCCCCGTTCCCACTGGGCGACGGCGGTGCCGATGTGGCGTTCGATCGCCTCGAGCTCCCGCTTCTGGCGGTCCTCCACGAAGGTGATCGCCCGGCCGGAGCGCCCGACGCGGCCGGTTCGCCCGATGCGGTGGACGTAGATGTCGGGGCTGGTGGGGACGTCGTAGTTGATGACGTGGGTGACCGTCGAGATGTCCAGCCCCCGAGCCGCCACGTCGGTGGCGATCAGGATCGGCACACGTCCGCCCTTGAACGCGAGCATGACCCCGTCGCGGGCCCCCTGTGACATGTCGCCGTGGAGGGCCCTCACGTTCAGCCCCCGATCGCGGAGCGTCCGGAACAGCTGGTCGCAGCGGATCTTGGTGCGCACGAAGACGATCGCCTGGTCGGGAGCCTCCGCGCGGAGGACCTCCACGAGCTTCTCCGCCTTGTCCTTGGCGCTGACGGGCAGCTGGAACTGGGCGACCGTGTCGATCGTGAGGGTCGCGGCCTCCACCTGGATGATCATCGGTTCGTACATGTACCGGTCCGCGAGCGTCCGGATCGGCGGAGGCATCGTCGCCGAGAACAGGGCTGTCTGTCGGCTCGACGGGGTCAGGGAGAGGATCTTCTCGACGTCCTCGAGGAAACCGAGGTCGAGCATCTCGTCGGCCTCGTCGAGCACCACGAAGCGACAGTCGGTGAGCATCAGCGAGTGGCGGGAGATCAGGTCGAGCACGCGACCGACGGTCCCCACCACGACGTGCCCGCCGCCTCGCAGCTGCGCCTGCTGGGTGCGGATCGGCGCCCCTCCGAAGACCGCCACGACGTCGATCCCGCTGTGGGCGCCGTATGTGCGCAGCGCCTGGGTGACCTGGATGCAAAGCTCCCTCGTGGGGGTCAGCACGAGTGCCTGGACAGTCGCCTCGGAGGGATCTACGTACTCCATGATCGGCAGGCCGAAGGCCGCCGTCTTGCCGGTCCCGGTCTGGGCCTGCCCGATCACGTCGCGGCCCTGCAGGAGGGCCGGAATCGCCTCCTCCTGGATCGGGCTCGGCGACTCGTAGCCCACGTCGGCGAGGGCTTGAAGGGTGGACGGAGAGAGCCCCAGATCGGCGAATGACTTGGCCATGGCGCGTGAGGTGGAGCTTAGGGGCTCGGCGGCCCCGGACCCCGGCACGGCGCGGTCCTGCCTGCCGTCGCCCCGGCGCTCGACGGGCGGGCCAGCAGGCAGGCGGGCGGGCTCCTTCGGGCCGGCGGGGAGTCGGGGCGTGGAGGCGCTCACGCGGAGGGGTCGAGCAGGAGCTTGCCGGTGGTGCGCCTGGCACGAAGGTCGATCTGCGCCTGGGCGGCCTCGCCAAGCGGGTAGGTGCGCCCGACCACCGCCGCCAGCTCGCCCCTGGCGGCCCGCTCGAACAGATCCTGGAGGGCGTCGGTGAACATCGCCGGGCGCTCCAGGCAGTGAAACAGGTAGAAGCCGACGACGGCCCGGGAGTGGCGCAGAAGCGATCCGGTCGACACCGAGTTGGGCTCGTTCGTGGCGATCCCGTAGGCGACGATTCGCCCGAACGGAGCGAGCGCCCGGTAGGAGGCGTCGAACACCTCTCCCCCGGACATCTCGAAGACGACGTCCACCGCCCGCCCGCCGTTGGCCTCGATCAGCCGCTCGGTGAGGCCCTCGGGGGCCGGATCGACCGCCGCATCGGCGCCGAGCTCGAGGGCTAGCGAGCGCTTCTCCTCGCTCGAGGCCGTAGCGATCAGCCGTCTCGCCCCGAGCGGGCGCCCGAGCTGGACGGCGATCGACCCGACCCCGCCGGCCGCGGCGTGGATCACCACCGTCTCCCCCTCCGCGACCCTTCCGGAGGTCCGGTACAGGTGCCAGGCGGTGGTCCCCTGGACGACCATCGCCAGGGCGGTGCCGTCATCGAGACCGTCGGGAATCGGGAAGACGTGCTCGGCGGGGGCGGTTGCGTACTCCGCGTACCCGCCGGTGCCCACGAGCGCCACGACCCGCTCGCCGGTGTCCTCGCGGATCCCCGCGACCTCCCCGCCGGGGACCAGCGGGAGCACCGCCTTCTGCACGTAGGAGTTAGTGCGAGTGTGGGTGTCGGCGAAGTTGAGCCCGGCGCGACTCACCTTGATCAGGACCTCCCCCGGTTCCGGCTCCGGCACCGGCAGCTCCACGAGCTCGAGCACCTCCGGGCCGCCGAACTCGGTCATCTGGATCGCACGCATGGGCCCGAGGCTAGCGGAGTGCCCGCCGCTCGCCGCCCGGGGGCGGACCCGCCGGCCGCGGGCGGGCGCGGCCCTGCGGCGTGCTCTAAGGTGCGCGCCCATGCCAATCACCGTTGTCGGCTCGATCGCGTTCGACACCGTCAGGACGCCGTTCGGAGAGCGCGAGCGGATGCTCGGAGGGGCGGCCGTGCACTTCGCCCTGGCGGCCTCCTTCTTCGACGAGGTCCGCGTCGTGGGCCCGGTGGGGGACGACTTCGGGGAGAGCGAGCTGGCGGTACTGAGAAAGCGGGGCGTCGACGTCTCCGACGTCGAGCAGGTGGCGGGAGGCAGGACGTTCTTCTGGCGGGGGGAGTACGGCTGGGACCTGAACTCCCGCGACACCCTCGACACCCAGCTCGGCGTCTTCGAGGGCTTTCAGCCGAAGCTCTCCGAGCGTTCCCGCTCCAGCGACGTCCTGTTCCTGGCCAACATCCAGCCCGACCTGCAGCTGGAGGTCCGGCGGCAGCTGCCGGAGGCACGTTTCGTGGCCCTCGACTCGATGAACCTGTGGATCGACATCGCCCGAGATGCGCTCGTGAGCGCGATCGAAGGGGTCGACTGCGTGATCCTCAACGACGCCGAGCTGCGCCAGCTGACGGGCAAGCCGAACCTCGTGGGAGCCGCACGGGAGGTGCTGTCGTGGACCCCTTCCGGGCCCTCGTCGGGGTCCCTCCGGGGGCCGAGCGTGATCGTCGCCAAGCAGGGGGAGTACGGCGCGTCGCTGATCACCCGTGAAGGCTTCTTCGCGCTCCCCGCCTACCCCATGGAGAGCGTCGTCGACCCCACCGGAGCCGGCGACACGTTCGCCGGGGGCCTCGTCGGCTACATCGCCGCCCATCCCGGAGAAGAGCTCTCCGACGAGCTCCTGAGACGGGCGATGGCCCACGCTACGGTGCTCGCGTCGTTCAACGTCGAGGAGTTCGGAACCTCCCGCGTGGAACGCCTGACGGGGGAGGAGATCCTCGCCCGTATCAAGGAACTGCGGGCCATGACCCAGTTCAGCGGGGCACCCCTGCAGCTGCGGGGCTGATCGTGCGGATCGATCGCGGTGGGGCCGAGTGCGGTGGGGCCGAGCGGCGCGTGGGCCGGCACGCCGGATCCTCGCCCGCGGGAAACCACGGAGGGCGGATCGTGGAGAGTCCCGGAGGGAAGCGCGGGGGTTGTACCGATGCGGCCGGGGCTATACGATCGAAGCGGTGGATGCGTGGACCTTTATCTGGCTGATGGTGATCCTGAAGATCCCGATCGTCGCGCTCTTCTTGATCGTGAGGTGGGCGGTCGGCCAGACGCCCGAGGTCGCCCCCGGGCAGGACGGTGGGATCGGCCCCCTGCCGCGGCCGCCGCACCCCCACCATCCGCGTGCGCGACTGCCCCGCACCCCCCGACGGGGGCCCCACGGCGAGCCCCCGGCACCCTCGCCGGCGCGGGTGCGTGCCGCCGTGCGGGGCCATCGACTGCCCCGCAGCTGAGCGCCCGCCGGGGTGCTCGCCGGGCGATCGACGGCACGTCGGCATAATCGGGGCAGAGCATCGGAAACCCCGAGCAGGAGAGTCACATGAGCACCCACCGATCGACGATCGACGAGCAGGCCGAGGGATTCGGCATGGCGGGGAAGGCGGCCGGGGACGGCGCCCTCGGCACGGAGGCGACGCTGACGGTCACCGACAACCGCACGGGTAGGACCTACGAGCTGCCGATCGAGGACGGGACGGTGAGGGCGATGGACCTCAGACAGGTCAAGACCCACGAGGGGGACTTCGGCCTGATGACCTACGACCCCGCGTACATGAACACCGCCTCCTGCCGCAGCTCGATCACGTACATCGACGGCGATGCCGGCATCCTCCAGCACCGGGGCTACCCGATCGAGCAGCTGTGCGAGCACTCCAGCTATCTCGAGGTGGCCTACCTGATCATCAAGGGCGTCCTCCCCACGAGCCGGCAGCTGCAGGACTGGGTCGACGAGATCACCGTCCACACGTTCGTGCACGAGAACGTCAAGGACTTCATGCATGGCTTCCGCTACGACGCCAACCCGATGGGAATGCTCGTCGCCTCGGTGGGGGCGCTGTCGACCTTCTATCCGGATGCCAACCGGATCCACGACGAGGAGATCCGGCGGATCCAGATCATCCGGATGCTCGCCAAGATGCCCACCCTTGCCGCCTTCGCCTTCCGCCACAACAGGGGCCAGCCGTACATCTACCCCGACAACGACCTCGGCTACGCGGGGAACTTCCTCTCGATGATGTACAAGATGACCGAGCTGAAATACGAGCCCGATCCCCGCCTCGAACGGGCGTTGGACGTGCTGTTCATCCTCCACGCCGACCACGAACAGAACGCGTCCACGAGCGCGGTGCGGTCCGTCGGGTCAACCCAGGTCGACCCCTACACGGCCGTCGCGGCGGGCGTGGCGGCCCTCTACGGGCCCCTCCACGGCGGCGCCAACGAGGCGGCGCTGAGGATGCTCCGGCGGATCGAGACGGTGGAGAACATCCCCGGGTTCCTCGAGGGTGTCAAGGCCGGCAAGGAGCGGCTGATGGGCTTCGGCCATCGCGTCTACAAGAACTACGACCCGAGGGCGCGGATCATTCGCAAACACCTCGACGACGTGTTCGAGGTCCGCGGCAAGAGCCCCCTGCTGGAAGTGGCCAGCGAGCTCGAGAAGATGGCTCTCGAGGACGAATACTTCACCTCCCGCAAGCTGTACCCGAACGTCGACTTCTACTCGGGCCTGATCTATGAGGCCCTCGGTCTGCCGGTGGCCATGTTCCCGGTGATGTTCGCGATCGGGCGCACGAGCGGCTGGATCGGACAGTGGCTCGAGATGGTCGAGGATCCCGAGCAGAAGATCGCCCGCCCCCGACAGATATACACGGGAGCCCGCGACCTCGACTACGTGCCGATCGGCCAGAGGGGCTAGAGCACGAGCGTGGCCCCGTACCGGCGCAGCCACTCACGATCCTCGCGGTAGCCGGGCCACCGGCGCGCCAGGAGCGCCCAGAAGCGGGATGAGTGGTCGAGGACCTCGAGGTGGCAAACCTCGTGCCACACCACGTATTCGAGCACCCGCTCGGGGGCCAGCAGCAGGCGCCAGTTGAAGCTCATCCGCCCGCCCGCCGAGCAGGAGGCCCAGCGGGTGCGTTGGGCGCGGATGTCCAGGGCGCTGTAGGAGCCTCCTGAGAGCGCCGTGGCACGGTCCAGGCGCACCCCGATCTCCTCGCGTGCGGCCCGCCGGTAGAAGCGTTCGAGCGCCGGGCGGGGATCGCCGGCGGGGACCAGCAGGCGCTCGCCCCGGCGGTGGACTCGAGTGCGCCCCGGCTGGGCGACGAGCTCGAGCGAGCTGCCCAGGTAGGGGACGGTCCCGGCCCGCTCGGCGATCCTCGCGAGCACCTCCTGGGCCTCGTCCAGCCGCCGCACGATCCACGGATGCAGCTCGCTCACCGCGGCCGCCGCCTCCCGCTCGGGCGCCCGCTCGGGAAGCACGACCTCCACGCCGGTGTGGGCGTGCACGTTGACCCGCACCCGCCTGGCCCGGGAGGAACGGCGGATCGTGTAGGAGATCCCGCGCACGTCAGATCGGTCGGCCATCGCTGGGAGGGTACGTGGCGGATCGGCGCACGGCGACCCCCGGTGGGCAGCTTCCGAGCTCCTAACCTTCGCGTATGGGCGGCTTCCAAGAGCCATCGGCGGGGGGACAGACAATCGACCAGGAGCTGCTGCTGTGGCTCGGGGACGAGTCCCCGGAGGTGAGGGGGGCCGACACCGATCGCATCCGGGATATCGCCGCGGAGTTCGCCAGG
>DATFZP010000014.1:0-2003 GCA_035314405.1 Solirubrobacteraceae bacterium
ACCCACCTGCACATCGACCACACCGGCGCGCTCGGTCACTTTCCGGACGCGACCGTCGTCGTGCAGGCCAGGGAGCTGGACGCCGCCCGCTCGGCCGACCCGCCTCAGATCCGGGGCTACGTCCCCGAGGACTTCGAACAGCCGGGACTCGACTGGCAAGTCATCGACGGCGAGCACGACCTCTTCGGCGACGGGACGATCCGCCTGCTCCCCACCCCCGGCCACTCGGCGGGGCACATGTCGCTGCTGCTCTCACTGCAGAGGACGGGCCCCGTCCTGCTGACGGCCGACGCCACCGACAGCCGTGCCCAATGGGAGGGACGCGACCCGCTCCGGGTGCTCCACTCCCGCGAGCAGGCCGAGGCCTCGCTGGAGCGCCTGCGCGAGATCGCCGGCGAGGCCGATCCGCTGCTGGTGTTCGGTCACGACCCGGACAACTGGTCCGGACTCAGGCACTCGCCCGAGCGCTACGACTGAGCCTCCTTGACGATCAGCAGGGCCCCGCGCCGGTCGGCACGAGCGCCTCGCTGACCCGGGCCGATGGAATGTCACTGCTGCCGGCCGATCCAGGAGAGGATGGAGCGGGAGGGGGTGATGACGGTCCCGTCGGCGAGCTTGAGCGCCGGGAGCTTCGTCGCCCCCGTCGCCTCCCGCAACTCCTCACGGGAGCCTCTGCGCAGGAAGGGGACGGGACTGCCGTGGGCCGCGATCACCTTGTGGTACTCGATGCCCCCAGCTCGGAGCGCCTCCTGCACGCGGCGACACGGATGCATCCGCGGGCCGCCGTCATCACCGTGACACACGAACAGTGTCGGGATCTCGTCCGTGGGTGTGGGGGTCTCGTCCATCGTCCTAGTCGAGCTCCCTCGCGACGAGCGGCAGGCGCAGGGGGGCGCCTCCGCGCAGCACCACGACGTCGACCTGGGCGCCGATCAGGTCGGCCACCATCAGGCGCTGGATGTCGTCGACGCGGTGCACCCGCGTTCCCGCCAGTTCGACGATGAGGTCCTCTGGACGCAGGCCGGCCCGCTCGGCCGGGCTGTCGGGGGTGACTTCGATCACCTCGACCCCGGTCGCCTGATCGCGCTCCCGCCGCGCCCGTGACGGCAGCGGGCGCGACCCACCGGCCACCCCGAGGTACGCCCGCCGGACGCGCCCGTGGGTCATCAACGCCCCGATCACCTTGCGGGTGGCGTCGTTGATCGGCACCGCCAGCCCGAGTCCCACCCCCGCAACGGCGGTGTTGACGCCGACGAGGTGGCCGAAGGAGTTCACGAGGGCCCCACCGGAGTTGCCCGGATTCAGCGCGGCGTCCGTCTGGATCACGTTGTCGATCATGCGCACAGCACTGCCGGAGCGGGCCGGGAGCGAGCGCCCCAACGCCGAGACGACGCCCGCCGTCACCGACCCGGCGAAGCCGTGGGGGTTGCCGATCGCCACGACGAGCTGCCCCACCCGCAGGCGGCCGGCGTCGCCGAGGACGGCGGGCACGAGGTCGGCGGCGTCGGTCCGCAGCAGCGCGAGGTCCGACAGGGGATCCGCCCCGACGACACGGAATCCGATCTCCCGACCGTCGATGAACGCCGCACGGCCGAGTCGATCGCGCCCCGCCACCACGTGGGCGGAGGTGAGCAGGAACCCGTCGGGTGTGAGCACCACCGCGCTTCCCGCCCCCGCGGGGACGCGGCCTCGGCGAGTGGCCCTCAGGACCCGCAAATTGGCGACGCTCGGGGCCAGCATCTCGACCACGCCGGCGACGGTCCGCGAGTACGCGTCGAGGGCCCGCACATCCGTCTCTTCCACGGACATGCCGGCATCGCCGTCGGCGTGTCGATCAAAGGCCGACTCCCCCGCCATCAAAGAGATCACGGCGCTCATCCGGCCTCCCGCTCGACTTCTGATTCCCGCTCGGGCACCCCGTACACGATACGAAGGGCGAGGGTCGCGGCATACGATCCGACCGTGGCCCCCGAACGACGCGATCCGCCGCCCCTGTCGAGCCC
>DATFZP010000015.1:0-4165 GCA_035314405.1 Solirubrobacteraceae bacterium
AGGATGAAGAAGATGAACACGAACGCGAGATAGCCCGTGGGGGTCGCGATCGAGCCCGTGCCGAGCCTCGCAAGCTCCCGTTGCACGTTCGAGGAGATGCCGGCCGAGGAGATGCTGGTGGAGACGACGCCGAGGATCACCGCGAACAGCCCCGTGCTCGTGAGCCACACGAGCAGGGTGCCCCGCTCGCTGCGCAACGCCTGGGCGGTCGGCGAGGACAGCAGCCCCAGGCGGGGTGAGGCGGTGTCCCGAGAGGGGAGCACGCCGGTGCCGATGTCCCGGCCGGCGGCGATGCGGGCGGCCACGAGGAGCAGCAGCGCGCTCGCGAGCACCGGGAGCGCGAGCACCGCCGGCTGGGCGCCGGTGAACGGGCGCAGCAGCTCGGCCCAGCCGAGGGGGGTCAGCCAGCGCAGCCAGCCGGCGCCCGCGGAGGTGTCCGCGACGGCTCGCAGCAGCAGCGACACGCCCACCACGGCGGTCCCGAGCTCGAGGGCGACCCGCCGTGTGGAGGCGAGCTGGCTGGCCAGGGCGCCGACACCGGCGAACACGGGCACGACCGAGATCGTGGCCAGAGCGAGGTACGCGGAGCCGCCCACGGGCAGGCCGCCGAGGAGCAGACCCGCGAACTCCGCGGCCCACAGGATCACGACGCCCGCCCCGATCGCCACCAGCCCCGACAGGTAGGCGGTGCCCCGCCCGAGCGCTCCGGCGAGGACCAGCTCCATCCTGCCGGCGTCCTCCTCGGTGCGCTGCGCCCTCACGGCTGCCAGCACGCCGAAGACGGCGGCCGCGATCGCGAGCGTCCCCCCCACCCGCCATGCGACGTAGCCGCCGACCGTGACGGCGTCATAGGGGTAGCCGTAGAACAGGCGCAGCGCGGCGTTGGAGGCGAAGCTGTGGACGAACCCGAGACGATCGGCGAGGGTCGGGTAGGTGCGGAGGTAGCCGACCGGCTGGATGTAGGAGTACAGGGCGAAGAGACAGGCAAAGGCGATCGTGCGGGTCCTCGCATCGAGGAACGCCCTCCGGATCAGGGCGGGCATCGGCCCGGAGTGCACGCCGGCCCTCGACCGAGGCGCCTCCCCCGCCGCGAGCCGCGCGCTAGCCGCCGGGGGCATCGCCGTGGGGTCCGTCGTAGTGGTGCAGGAAGATCTCCTCCAGGGAGGGCTCTCGACTCGTCAGCGTCGTGACCGGATGCTCGGCGAGGGCCGCTATCAGGGGGCCGATGGCCCCCTCGGAGACCTCGAAGCGCAGAGCGTTCGCGCCGGCGCCGCGGACCTGGACGCCCGCCAGCGGCGGCAGGCGGGGAGCCGGCCCGGCGAAGGTGACCTCCACCGTCTGAGCTCCGAGATGGCGCAGCTCGGCGAGCGTCCCCTGATCGACGAGCCTGCCCTCCCTGAGGATCCCGATCCGATCACACAGGGCCTCGACCTCGCTGAGGATGTGGGAGGAGAGGAACACCGTCTGCCCACGGTCCCTGGCCTCGTTGATGCAATCGCGGAAGGCCACCTCCATCAGCGGGTCCAGTCCGCTCGTCGGCTCATCGAGCAGCAGCAGCTCCGCGCGGGTGGCCAGTGCGGCGATCAGCTGCACCTTCTGGCGGTTGCCCTTCGACAGCGCCCGGATCTTCTTGCGGGTGTCGAGTTGGAAGCGCTCGACGAGCACCGCTCGATACGAGGTGTCGGTGGCGCCGTGGACGTGGGCGAGAAACTCGAATGTCTCCTCGCTCGTCATCGCCGGCCACAGGAACGGCTCTCCCGCGACATACGCGACCCGCCTGTGGGCGAGCACAGGGTCCCGCCAGGCGTCCACGCCGAACAGCTCCGCCCGACCGCCGCTCGGACGGTGAAGCCCCAGCAGCAGCCGGATCGTTGTGGTCTTGCCGGAGCCGTTCGGCCCGAGGTAGCCGTAGACCTCGCCCTCCTGCACCGCCAGATCGAGGCGATCGAGGGCCAGCGTCTCCCCGTAGCGCTTGGAGAGCTGCTCGGTGTGGATGGCGCTCATCGATCGACTCCCGTCTCGGGCCACCCGCTGATCTCTGTGGAGCGGCGACCCGGCACCCCGCTCCTGCGCTACGTGCTCGCAGGGATGAGCTCCGGCGCGATGCCACGGCGGTTCCTGAGCGCGGTCCAGGCGCGCCCGAGTGTATAGGAGGCCGCGCTTGCCGTGCCGACGAAGAAGCCGACGGGGTAGTTGGTCGTGTAGGAGGCGGCGATCGCCACCCACACGATCACCAGGGCGATCGCCACCGACAGTCCCATCGCCACGAGCGGGCGGTCGGTGAAGGAGCGGGCCGTCGCCGGAGCGCCGATCATCAGGCTGAAGATCAGCAGGGTGCCCACCACCGGCACCGTCATGGTCGTGGCGAGGGCGAGGACGATGAGGAAGGCCATCTCCATCGCGAAGCTGCTCACCCCACGTGCCTGCCCGACCTCCGGAAGGACCGAGGAGAGCATCAGGGGCCTGTACAGGGCGACGACGGCGAGGACGCACACCGCGGCGAGGATCGCGGTGGGGCCGACGTCGTTGGTGCTGATCCCCAGCACCTCCCCGAACAGCAGCGAGTACACCTCGGGGGCGTACTCGCTGCTGAAGCTCAGGAACAGGGCGCCGAGGCCGAGCATCATCACGAGCGCCAGAGCGGTCGCCACGTCGTGGCGTCCCCGACGGGAGAGCAGGCCGATCGTCACGGCGCCGCCGAGCGAGAAGACCGCGAGGCCGACGAGCGTGCTGAGGCCGATCAGGCTCGCACCGGCGGCGCCGGCGAACGAGCCGTTGGGGATCGCGTGGGCGACGAACGTGGAGCCCCGCAGCACGGTGAAGAACCCGACCACCCCCGCCACCACGGCGACGATGCTCGCGACGGTCCAGGCGTTGACCATGAAACCGGAGAACACGAGCGCCGCTCCCTAGCCCGGCGTCATCGCCCGTGCGTCCCGGGGGGCACCCCGGGGGCGCCCCGGCCGGCGCCGGCGTGCGGCCTCGGGCACTCCCGAGAGCAGGTAGATGAGGAACACGAGGGTGACCACGAAGAAGCTCACCGGCCATCCTCGACCGGTGGGAGGCCACTCGTAGCTGTCGTAGGCGAGCAGGATGCCGAGCCACATCGTGGCCACTCCGATGCCCGCCGCCGTCAGCAGCGCCGTCAGCGGCCGCCTGGTCAGGCGCAGGGCGCTCGCCGCCGGGCCCACGAGCAGTGCCGTGCTTAGGATCGTGCCGATCGTTATCGCCGCGAGCGCCGCCGCGAGGGCGAGGGCGAGCAGGTAGACGGCGCCAACGACTCGCACCGGGATGCCTCGGGCCGCGGCCATCTCGGCGCTCACCGAGCTGAGCAGCAGTGGACGGTAGAGGGTGAGCGTGATCGCGAGCACGACGGCGCTGAGGAGCAGGATCAGGGGCAGAGTCGAGCTCGAGATCGCGAACACCGACCCGAACAGGATCGTGACGACCGCCCCGGTGGTGTTGTGCTGGGTCGTGTCGAGATACAGGAACAGAGCCGCGAGCCCGATCCCTGCGCCGAGCACGATGCCCGTCGCGAGGTCCCGCCCCCGCGCGCGCTGGATGCCGATCGCCTCCATCGCCCCCGCGGCGATGACGTTGCCGACGACGAATCCCCACAGGGGCCCGATCCCCACCAGGTACGCGCCGGCCCCCCCGGTGGTCCCGAGGTCGCCGAACGCCTCGCCCGCGAAGGACTGTCCCCGCATCACGGTGAACACCCCGACCGCACCGGCGACCACGGCCACGAGCGCCCCCACACCGAGCGCGAGATGGACGGGCCCGCTGGCAAAGAAGCCGGGGGCGAAGATCGATCCGGGGAACGGGCTCACGCTCGAATCCCCGCCCCTGGGAAGACCCCCTCGTGTCCGATCAGGTCGCTGTCCTCGCCCGCGCCGGCCACGATCAGCACACGGCCGTGGACGTCGAGGACGTCGACGTGGTGGCCGTAGAGCTTGCTGAGCACGTCCGCACGGACGACCTCCGCCGTCGTGCCGCTGACCGCCCGGCCCTCCGCGAGGTAGACGATCCGATCCATCACGGGCAGAAGGGGGTTTATCTCGTGAGCGGAGATCAGCACCGCGATCTCCTGCTCGTGGGCGATGCGGCCGAGGAGCGACACGACCTCGTGGGCGCTGCGCAGATCGAGGTTCGCGAGCGGCTCGTC
>DATFZP010000016.1:0-3167 GCA_035314405.1 Solirubrobacteraceae bacterium
CCCACGAGCACCGGCGCGATCGACGCCGGCAGCGTGCGAAGGCGCGCGGCCATGATCCAGATGTGGACCGGGCTGCGTGGCCCGGCAACGAGCCCCGCCGCCCGTGCGCTCATCGCCCGAGGCCTCGCTACGGCCGCCTGGGGAAGCGGGAGAAGTCCGGGGTGCGCTTCTGCACGTAGGCATCCCGGCCCTCCTGGGCCTCCTCGCTTTCGTAGAACAGCAGGTTCGCGTCGTGGGCGAGCTGCTGGATGCCGCCGAGCCCTTCTTCAGCGGCGTTGAAGCTGGCCTTCAGCAGACGCAGGGCGAACGGCGACAGGGCCAGCATCTCCCGGCACCAGCCGACCGTCTCCTCCTCGAGGCGCTCGAGCGGCACGACGGTGTTGACGAGCCCCATCGAGAGCGCCTCCTCGGCGGAGTACCGGCGGCACAGGAACCAGATCTCCTTGGCCTTCTTCGGTCCCACGAGGTTCGCCAGCAGACCTGCCCCGAAGCCGCCGTCGAAGGAGCCGACCTTCGGTCCCACCTGCCCGAAGCGGGCGTTGTCAGCGGCGATCGTGAGGTCGCACACCAGGTGCAGGACGTGGCCCCCGCCGATCGCGTAGCCGGCCACCATCGCAACCACGGGCTTGGGCAGCCGGCGGATCTGCATGTGCAGGTCGGTCACGTGGAAGCGCCCGACCCCGGCGCGGCCGGCGGCGTCCTCGTCGAGGTAGCCCGTGTCTCCCCGCACGCGCTGGTCCCCGCCCGAGCAGAACGCATCAGGTCCCTCCCCGGTCAACACGACGACGCCGATGGCCTGGTCCTCGCGGGCGTCCTCGAAGGCCCGCGACATCTCGATCACCGTGCGCGGGCGAAACGCATTGCGGACCTCGGGCCGGGCGATCGTGATCTTCGCGATCCCCGCCAGCGGGGCGGCCGACTTCTCGTAGCGGATGTCCGTGAAGCCCTCGCCCGAGGCGGTAGCGGCTGCGTTCCAGGCGATCGTCACCGCGCGAAGGCTATCCAGGTCATGCGGCTAGCCTGTGCACCATGGAGGTCGAGGGATGGCTCCTGCGGGCGGCGGCGGTACGGCCCGGACGCATCGCGGTGCAGACGCCCGCGGGCAGTTGGACCTACTCCGAGCTGCACAGCCGGGCGCGTGCCGGCGCCGAGGAGCTCGCGGGCCGGGGGGCCGGACCCGGGGTGCGCGTGGCGATCGCGCTGCCGGCCGGGCTCGCCTTCGCCCAGGCGCTGCACGCGTGCCTGCTGCTGGGAGCCGTCGCGGTGCCCGTCGACCTGCGACTCTCCGCCGAGGAGCGCGGCATGATCGCCGCCGACTCGGAGCTGCTCGTGCAGTCGCCTCTCACCGCGAGCCCCGCCGGCGGCCCGCCCGCGTCCCTGCGCGGGAGCCGTCACGACCTCGACGCCCCGGCGGTCGTGATCCACACCTCGGGCACGACGGCGGCTCCCCGTCCCGTGACCCTGACCTACGGGAACCTGCTGTGGAGCGCCCTCGGCTCCGCCGTCGCGCTCGGCCTCGACCCCGAGGACCGCTGGCTCTGCGCGCTGCCCGTGTCCCACGTCGGCGGACTGTCGATCCTCGTGCGCTCGGCCATCTACGCCACGACCGCCGTGGTGCACGAGCGGTTCGTTCTCGAGGACGTGCTGAGATCCCTGCGCGAGGACCGCGTGACGCTCATCAGCCTCGTGGCGGTCACCCTCGGTCGCCTGCTCGACGGGGGCCTGCGGCGGCCGGCGGGCCTGCGCTGCGCGCTCACAGGGGGCGGTCCCGTGCCTGCGAGCCTGCTGGACCGCGCGTGGCAGGCGGGCGTCCCCGTGAGTCTCACCTACGGCCTCACGGAGGGCTCCTCCCAGGTCACGACGACCCCCGTCGCCGAGCTCGGGAGCGGCCGGTCGAGCGCCGGCCCCCCGCTGTTCTGCACCCGCGTGGCGATCGCCCCCGACGGGGAGATCCTCGTGCGCGGCCCCACGGTCGCCCCCGGCGCCGCCGCGCACGACGGCTGGCTGCACACCGGCGACCTCGGAGGCTTCGACGAGCGGGGTGCCCTGCAGCTGAGCGGGCGCAGGTCGGACACGATCATCAGCGGCGGCGAGAACGTGGCGCCGGCCGAGGTCGAGGCGGCGCTCGAGGCCCACCCGGGGGTGCAGGAGGCGGCGGTGGTCGGGCGCCCCGATGCGAGCTGGGGGGAGGCCGTCACGGCGATCGTCGTGGCGCGACCGGGCTGCTCCCTGAAGGCCGACGAGCTGCGCGCCCACTGCGAGGGGCGGCTTGCCCCCTACAAGATTCCCAGGCGCTTCGTGATCGCTGCCGAGCCGCTGCCGAGGACCCCGTCCGGCAAGCTGCTGCGCCGGGAGCTGGGATGAGCTTCGACGCGGAGGCCCACCGTACTGCCAGCCTGCAGGCATGGGAAGAGGCCGCCTCCGGATGGGTCCGCCGGCAGGCGACGATGGGGGAGTTCGCAGCCCCGGTGTCCCACTGGATGATCGAGGCGATCGCTCCCCAGCCCGGGCAGAGGGTGCTCGAGTTGGCGGCGGGACTCGGCGAAACGGGGATGCTGGCCGCCGAGCTGGTCGCCCCGATCGGCGGCGTGATCGTCTCCGATCAGGCGGAGGCGATGCTCGAGGGCGCCCGCGCGAGGGCGGCGGCGCTCGGGCTCAGCAACATCGAGTACCAGGTGCTGAACGCCGAATGGATAGACCTGCCCGTGGCCAGCGTCGACGCGGTCCTGTGCCGCTGGGGCTACATGCTGATGGCCGACCCGGCGGCCGCCCTGTCGGAGACCCGCCGGGTCCTGCGACCGCAGGGACGGCTCGCCCTCGCCGTGTGGGACGCGATCGAGCACAACCCCTGGGCGTCGCTTCCCGCCCAGGAGCTGATCGATCGGGGCCTCGCGCCGGCGCCCGACGGCGCCTCCCGCGGGCGACCCGGCCCCTTCGCGCTCGGCAGCGCCGGGCGGGTCGGCGAGTTGCTCGCGGAGACCGGATTCGTCGAGGTCGAGGTGCAGGCCCTCGAGCTGTCCCGCCGCCAGGAGACCTTCGAGGAGCTGTGGGATTCGACGCTCGACCTCTCGCGGAGCTTCCACGACGCCGTCCTCGCCCGCCCGTCGGGGGAGATCGAGGAGATAAAGGCGTCCCTCGCCGAGCGATTCTCCCCGTACACCGCCGCC
>DATFZP010000017.1:0-6551 GCA_035314405.1 Solirubrobacteraceae bacterium
GTCGCCACCGCCTCGATCTCGGGGGTGGACTTGAGGTTGCGAAGGTGGGCCCGGGGGTCGTCGGTGAGCAGGACCCCGGGGGCGAGGATCTCGTCGGGATCGGCCAGCCTCCTCACCCGCCACATCAGCTCGGTCGCCTTCGCCCCCCACTCACGCTGCACGAACGGAGCCATGTTGATGCCGGTGCCGTGCTCGGCCTTCAGGGACCCGTCGTAGGTGTCGATGACCAGCTCGACCAGCTCTCCCATGAACGCCTCGTAGCGATCGAGGTCCGCCTGCTCGCCGAAGTTGGGCGTGAGCAGGAAGTGGAGGTTGCCGGCCGAGGCGTGGCCGGCGACGCCGGGCAGGAAGCCGTGCCTGGCGAGCAGGCCCTGGAGGTCCTTGGCCGCCTGCCCCACGGCTGCCGGAGGCACGCAGATGTCCTCGATGATCATCGAGACCCCCGGCGCGCGAATCGCCGCCAGCAGCCCCTGCATGCCCTCGCGTACGTGCCACAGCATCTCGATCTCACCCTGCTCACGGGTGAAGCGGGGCGGATCGATGGGGCTCGCCGCGAGGACGATCTCGAGCGCCCGCCGCTCAGGCTCTCCCAGATCGGAGGCCTCTTCGGCGCGGAACTCGATCAGCAGGGCGGCGCACTCGGGCGGCAGCTCCTTCCATCGCTCGGGGGTGCCGGGCATGTTCCACGCGGCGGCGATCAGGGTGGGGGCGACCATCAGCTCGGTGGCGGTGGCGCCGGCGGCCACGAGCGGAGGGACGACCGCGACTGCGGCGTCGATGTCCTCGAACAGCGCCAGGCACAGGGTCGTGTGCCGGCCCCGGGGCACCGTCTCGAAGACGGCCTCGGCGACGAACGCGAGCGTCCCCTCCGAGCCCACGATCAGCCTTCGGAAGATCTCGAGCGGGGTGTCCGCGTCGAGGAAGGCGCACAGGCGGTAGCCGGTGGTGTTCTTGATCTCGAACTTGCGGGCGATCCTCGAGCAGAGCTCGCCGTCGGCTCTGAGCTCGTCGCGGATCTCCTCGAGTCCCCGGGCGAGCGCCGGGGCCGCGGCGGCGAAGGCCGACTCCGCCCCCTCCTGCGCCGTGTCGATCACTGCGCCGTTGGGGAGCGCGAAGGTCATCGACGCGACAGTTCGGTAGGAGTCCTCCCGCACCCCGCAGCGCATGCCCCCGGAGTTGTTCGCGATCACGCCGCCGACACACGCGATGTCCGTGCTCGCCGGGTCGGGTCCGAGTCGCCGTCCGTGGCGGGCGAGCCGGCGGTTGACGTGGCCGAGCACGGCGCCGGGCCCCACGCGAGCGCGCAGGCCGTCCTGCTCGACGCTCACCCCCTGCCAGTGGCGGCGGACGTCCACGAGGATGCCGTCGGTCTGGGACTGTCCGCTGAGGCTCGTGCCCCCCGCCCTGAAGACCAGGGGCGAGCCGGTCCGCCGGGCGAGTGCGAACAGCGTCAGGACGTCGTCGATGTCGCGGGGGATCGCGACGGCGCTGGGGATCGATCGGTAGGGGCTCGCGTCGGAGGCGTAGCGGACGAGGTCGAGGGCACGGAGGGCGAGGCGGTCGGCCCCCAGCGCCGCGAGCAGCTCACGCTTCAACGGCTCGGGGGTGCCCTCCGCGACCCAGTCGGGGGCACGGTCAGGTGCCGGCGTCCCCCCTCGGGGTGCGATCGAGGCGAGGTGCCCCTCGAGCAGCGCCACCGTCAGTCGAGCCACATGCCGCTGGCCACCCGCACCTGCACCAGGCGCGGCCCATCCTCGACGGCGATCCCCCTACGCAGCTCCTCGGCCAGCTGCTCGCGGTCGTTCACGTCACACGAGGGGACCCCGTAGGCCTCGGCGATCGCGGCCACGTCGAGGCCGGGGAGGTCGAGGCCGGGAGCCCCGCCGAGCTGCTCGAACTCCGCGAACCACTTGAGGATCATGTACTCCTCGTTGCGCAGTACGAGGAACGTGACGGGCACCTTGTAGGCGGCTGCCGTCCACAGGGCGGTGATCCCATACTGCGCCGAGCCCTCTCCGAGCACGCACACGACCGGACGCCCGGGCTGGGCGAGCTGGACGCCGACGGCGGCGGCGATTCCGAAGCCGAGCCCTCCGCTCGAGCTGAAGTAGTAGCTCCCCGGCTGCGACAGGCGCAGGCGGTTGCGCAGGGCGAGGGTGCTCGACGGGGCCTCGAGCACGGCGATGCCGTCCCGCGGCCAGACCTCGGCGAGCGCGGCCATCGCCGTGGAGCCGCTGATCGGATCGGACTCGGCCGGCTCGCTCGGCTGCGGGCGCCGGTGGGGCGCCTCCCGCTGGGACGGTCCGACGAGTTGCAGGAGCTCGCCCAGCGCGAGAGCGACGTCCCCGACGATCGCCTCCCCCATCGGCGCGCGGGCGGCCTCCTCGGGGTCGCTCGTGATCTGGATCAGCGTCGTCCCCTCGGGCAGGAGGCGGCCCGGAAGATAGGGGTAGTAGGGGAACACGGAGGACCCGATCACGAGCACGAGGTCGTGGCCCCCGAGGGTCTCCGAGACGGCGCCGATCGCCGGGGGAAGCACCCCGAGGAAGTTCGGGTGATCCTCCGGGAAGCCGATCCGGCCTCCACCCGGGGCCGGGGTCGCCCACACGGGCAGGCGCTGCTTCTCGGCCAGCGCCACCGCGTCCTCCCAGCCGCCGCTTGCGTCGATGTCGGGGCCGGCGACGAGCACGGGACTCGCGGCGCGGTCCAGGCGGGCAGCGAGTGCTCGGAGCGCTGCGAGTTCGGGGCCCGAGCGACCGGCCACGGTGCGGGCGACGGCGTTGGAGGCGAGATCCTCGTCGGCCTCCGCGTCCCAGTCGTCCATCGGGATCGAGACGAAGGCGGGCCCCCGGGGCGGCATCGAGGCGAGGTGGATCGCCCGGGCGATCGCGTGGGGGACGTCCTGGGCGCGGGGCGGCTCGAAGCTCCACTTCACGTACGGCCGGGGGCCGATCACGGCCTCGCGGTTGGTCAGGTTCGCCTCCATCGTGATCTGGGGGCGCACCTGCTGTCCCGCCGTGACGAGTAGCGGGGACCTGTTGGCCTGGGCGTTGAAGATCCCACCGACAGCGTTGCCCACGCCGGGAGCGGTGTGGAGGTTGACGTGCGTCGTGCGCCCCGACGCCTGCGCGTAGCCGTCGGCCATCCCCACCACGACGAGCTCCTGGAGTCCGAGGATGTAGGTGAAGTCCGACGGGAAATCGCGCAGCATCGGCAGCTCGGTCGAGCCGGGGTTGCCGAAGATCGTCGTCATCCCGTGGGCACGAAGCAGGTCGAACGTCGCGTCGCGGACCGTCGGCATCGGGAGGACTTCCTTTCCGGGGAGTTGATCGCGGACCGGGGGCCGGGGAGCAGGCGAGGCGAGCCTAGACGATGCGCGGTGATCCGCTATTCTTCATAAAACAGACGGATAAACTGATGATGAGGATCGACGTCCACCAACACCTCTGGACCGAGCCGCTCGTGGAAGCCCTCTCGAGACGTCGGAAGTTCCCGTTCATTCGCCATGAGAGCGGGTTGGCGGTGCTCCACCTGGCCGACGAGCGGCCCTACGTGATCGAGCTCTCCGGCGAGGACCCCTCCGCTCGGGCGGCGCTGGTTCACAGCGACTGCCTGGATCAGGCCCTAGTGTGCCTCTCGAGTCCCCTTGGGATCGAGTGGCTCCCACGAGAGCAGGCCAGGGCGCTGCTCGAGCACTATCACCGCGGTGCGCTCGCTCTGGGTGAGCCGTTCGGCGTGTGGGGTGCGATCGCGCTCGAGCATCCCGAGTCGGACGACGTGAACGCCGTGCTCGCCGAAGGGTGCGTGGGCGTCTCCCTGCCGGCGGGCGCGTTGGCGAGCGTCGAGGCGATCGGACGCCTCGGAGGGGTGCTCGCGCGGCTCGAGGGCCTGGGCGCACCTCTGCTCGTCCACCCTGGGCCGAGCTCCCGAGCCGGCGCTCGATCCACTCCGGGGGCGCTCTCGCTGTACGAGCCCCTGTGGTGGCCGGCCCTGACCGGATACGTCGCCGGGATGCAGGCGGCGTGGCTGGCGTTCCTCACCGCCGGCCGGTCGTCGCATCCCGAGCTGCGAATCATCTTCTCGATGCTGGCCGGACTGGCCCCGCTGCAGATCGAGCGACTCGCCTCCCGGGGAGTTCCCACGGGCGGTGTGCCCGACCCCCTCACGTTCTACGACACCTCCTCCTACGGGCCGTCCACGGTGCGGATGCTGCAGACGGTGGTGGGGGACGGGCAGCTGCTCTATGGGTCCGATCGGCCGATCGTAGAGCCGGCTCGCACGGGCATGCCCGACTCCCTCGACTGGGCGGCCGTCGCCGACGGGACTTGCCGCGCCCTGGGCGCCGGCCGCCAGGCGGTGTCGCTGTGAGCGCCGGAGCGTCGATCGGTGCCGGAGCGTCGAGGACCATCAGGGCGCGGCCCGGGTCGATCCCCGCGAAGTCCCTCGCAGCTCGTCCGGACGGGGTGCCTCGGCCCCGCGGCCGGGAGCTCTCCGCTTCCGAGCTGCAGGCATTCGCCGTCGAGCTGGCCGACCGGCCCGAGCTGTGGATCGATCGCGTCAAGCACGACTCCGAGCAGCGCCTGTACGAGGAGCTCCTGAGCGACGACCACGTGACGGCGTGGCTCATCTGCTGGATGGATGAGCACGACACCGGATTTCACGACCACGATGTCTCGGCGGGCGCGGTCGCGGTTCTCGGTGGTGGCGTCATCGAGGAGCGGCTGGCCGTCGCGGGTGCTCGGCGCCGGCGGCGCTTCGTTGCCGGCGAGAGCTTCCACTTCTCCGCAGCCGACATCCACCGCGTCCGTCATGCCGGCGAGGGCCCGGCTGTCACGCTTCATGTCTACTCGCCGCCGCTGCTGCGGATGGGCGCCTACGTGATCGGCGAGGATGGCCTCCTCGCGCGCCATCCGATGTCTCACCGCGAGGAGCTGCGTCCCAGCGAGGGGGCTTAGCTGTAGAACCTGAGCACGTTGTAGTTGCACGCTAATGCAGCGCTGTCATTTGGGCAGCGCGAGCGGATGGTGCGCCGTGTTGTTGATGAAGATTGGTCTGTGAGGGAGGCTGCCCTGGCAGCCGAGGCGAGTGCCCGAACGCATCGTGCGGGTACCTACCGCAGGACCGTTCCCGGTTGGGATCGACCCGGGTTCGCTGCCCAGGGTGGCAGGCGCGACACTCGGGGCCGACGATCGCAGGCGATGCCGGCCCCGAGGGTCTGCCGGGGCCCGCTGGCCCCGGCGTCCGTTTCGCGGGCGCAGAGGGGACTGGCGCCCACGGCTGTCCGGGCCTCTAGCGACCCGGACACGGTGCTAGCTCGTGCCCGCCCCCGGGGGGGTGTCGGTCGGGGCGCCCGTGAAGGAGCTCCCGCTTTTCCCGGATCCCATGTTCGGGCACGGGGTTTTCGTCGTCGACGATTTGGACGTAGAGCTCGTACCGGGGTCCGTCTGCGTCGACGTGCCCGTGGCGGGCGCCGGTGTCGTGCTCGTCGTCGCCTGCGTGGTCGTGGTTCCGGTGGCGGCGCTGGTGGTCGTGCCGCCCGCTGCGGCTGCGCCACTGACGCCTGCTGCGGCGCCCGCCGTGGCGAGCGCGGCCGCGGCGAGGGTTGCTCCGAGGGTCCTTGAGATACGCATGGGTGATGCCTTCCTGTGTGTGGTTTGGTGCTCCTCCTGTCAGTCATCGTGCGCGGCGATGCTGAGAGGATCCATGGAGGCGGCTGACAGGCTTCCGGGAGCGGTGAGCGCTCCCGCGGGGCTGCTCGGCGGGTCGCACGGGCCCGGTCGGCGGCTGACCGGCCTCGCTTCAGAGGGGCGCCGGTTCTAGGAGCCGAGGGGCCCGGCGTTCGTCGCTGGCACGCCGATCTGCTCGCGGAGGAAGCGCAGGAGCGGCCCCCGGACAGCGTCGGGGTCGTCCACGAACGGCCAATGCCCGGCCCCGGCGATCGGCACGATCTCCGCCTCGGGGAAGGTCTCGTGCTGCCTGTCGGCGAGCTCGAAGGGGAGGTAGGTGTCGTGCACCCCCCAGATCACGAGCGTCGGTCTGCCGAGCGCCCGCAGGGCCGGTGACTGCCGGCCTGCCAGCTCGCCGATGTCGGTGGCGCGATACAGCTTGAGCACGGCGCGCTTCATCCCCGGGTCGGAGTCCTCGTAGATGCGGTCGATGAACTCGTCGGGCAGCGGCTTGGGATTGGCGCGATTCAGGAACATGCGCAGCCCCGCCCGGGTGGTCGCCGCCTGGAAGAGCTCTCCCACGATCGGCGTGCGCCAGACTTTGGCGAACCGGTGCCAGCGCACACCGCTGAACACCCCGGTGTTGATGAGCGTCAGGCTCGCGAAGGCGTCGGGGTGCTCGATGCCCCAGGCCAGCCCCCATGGTCCACCGAAGTCGTGGAGGACCAGGTGGACCCGCCTCACCCCGAGCTGGTCGAGGATCCCCGCCAGGTGATCGGAGTAGCCCTCCACGGTGTAGGGCAGCGCCCGCGGACGCTCGGCGGCCCCGAAGCCCGGCATATCCGGCGCGAGGACCCGCGCGAGCTCGGCGATCGAGGGGATCGC
>DATFZP010000018.1:0-4031 GCA_035314405.1 Solirubrobacteraceae bacterium
TGCTCGGCCGTCGCGGCGTCGAGCATCGCCAGGCTGGCGCCCCCGCCGACATAAGCACGGCGTGCCGCCGGGTCGACGCGCACGGCGCTCACGGGGGACAGGTCGATCATCACGGCGCCGTCGGCGACGGTGTTGCCCGCAAAGCCGTGGCCACCGCCGCGCACGGTCAGCTCGGCGCCCTGGTCCCGGACGAAGGCGATCGCCGCGGCGACCTGCTCGTTGCTCGTCGGTTGCACGATGAGGCCCGGCTGGCGCGTGATCGCGCCGTTCCACACCGCGGCCGCACGGGCCTCGGCGAAGCCGGGATCCCCGGGTCGCAGCGCCGTCCCGGCGAAGGTGCCGGCGAAGTCGGCTGTCGCAGCTGGGTCGAGCGTCACGTGGATCTCCTCGTCTCGTGGGGGTGAGGCAGCGCGGGAGAGCTCGGGGAGCACGGGGAGCACCGTTCGATGCGCCGTGCTCGGGACGGCCCGCTCGGGCAGGGCCGGCGCCCACTCGTCAGCATGGCACGTGCCCCCCGGTGTTGAACGACTCCCCCGGTCAGGATCGGTCGGGTTGTAGGCGACACTGACGACCAGGACGCTGCCCCGCTGCGGTGTCCCCTCCGGCACGAGCGCGAGGTCGCGCTGAAGGTCATGCTGGTCATCGACCTGGACGCGCAAGAGCCCTCCCGACGATCTTTTGCGGAGACAACGGGAGGGCCCTTCTTCGCAGATGCCGGAGGGGCACCCGTGCTCATCGTAAACATCGACCAGGGCTCGGTCGAGACCGAGCTCCGCAGCGGTCGACTGTCCTGCCCGAGCTGTGCCGGGGAGCTCCGCCCGTGGGGGCATGCCTGTGACCGGGCCGTCCGGCGAGGCCGGGGCGAGGAACGGGTCCGCCCACGGCGAAGCCGCTGCCGCTCCTGTCGCAGCACCCACGTCCTGCTGCCCGAGATCATGCTGTGTCGCCGGAGGGACCACGTCGAGGTGATCGGCACGGCGCTTCAGTCGAGGGCCGGCGGCGCGGGCTATCGCCTCATCGCCCGGCGCCTCGGGCGGGACCGCTTCACCGTGCGGAACTGGCTGCGCTCCTTCGCCACCCTCGCCGATCACGTGCGGGTGCACTTCACCGCCGTCGCCTACGCGCTTGACCCACAGCTCGCGCCGATCTCCCCGGCCGGCGACGTCGTGCGCGACGCGCTGGCGGCGATCGGCGTGGCCGTGCGCGCCGCGGTGCAGCGCCTCGGTCCCCGCCCGACGTGGCCGCTTGCCTCGCGCCTCTCGAACGGAGTGCTGCTCAACAACGCGATCTGCCACCTCCCGCGGCCGAGCTGAGCCCTGCAAGCTGTTCTTCTCGCCGGCCACGGGGGGGAGAACGTGCACGACGCGACCCGAGCTCGAGACAAGGCGCTGTTCCGCTACTCGGTGATCCGGGAGGCCGCCGACCCGGCGCTCAGCCACGCCGAGCGTGGAGCGCTCGTGCGCGCCCTTGCCCAGAGAGAGCACGTCGGCCCCGACGGGCGGGCGCTTCGCATCGGGCGCTCGACCCTCGACGAGTGGATCCGGGCCTGGCGCCGGGGCGGCTTCGAGGCGCTCATCGACCCACCCCGCGTCGTTCCCCCGCGCATCTCGCCCGAGGTGCTCGGGCTCGCCGAGGCGCTCAAGAAGGAGGCGCCCGAGCGCAGCGCCGTCCAGGTGCGCGCCGTGATCGAGGCCCTCGGCCACACCCCGCCGCACGAGCGCACCCTCGAGCGCCATTTCGCACGCCTTGGCCTTCGCCCTCCCGGCGCGGCGACCCCGAAGCCCCACGGCCGCTTCGAGGCCAGCGAGGCGAACGAGCTCTGGACCGGCGACAGCCTGCACGGCCCGCAGGTGAAGGGGAAGAAGGCCTACCTCCTCGCCTTCATCGACGACCACAGCCGCCTGCTCACCGGCTATCGGTGGTGTGCCGGCGAGGACAGCGTGCGGCTCGAGTCGGCCCTTCGTTCAGGCATCGCCTCGCGTGGCGTGCCGAGGGCGATCCTTGTCGACCGCGGCTCGGCCTTTGTCGCCTCGCCACTGCTTCGTGCTTGTGCGGTGCTCGGCGTCCGACTCATCCATGCAAGTCCGCGGGCGGCCGCCACGAAGGGCAAGATCGAGAGATTCTTCCGCACGGTGAGAAGCCAGTTCCTCGTCGAGCTGGAGGCCCGCGGCGGGGCGCGTGACCTCGCCGAGCTGAACTCGCTGTTCAGCGCCTGGGTGGAGGTCGTCTATCACCGCCGGGTTCACTCCGAGACCAAGGCGACGCCGCTCTCGCGTTTTCTTCTCGCCGGGGCGCCGAAGCTGCCCGGCCCTGAGCTCTTGCACGAGGCGTTCTTGTGGTCGGAGTGGCGCACGGTCACCAAGACCTGTGAGGTCTCCCTTCACGGCAACCGCTTCGAGGTCGACGCCGCCCTGATCGGCCGCCGGGTGGAGCTCGTCTTTGACCCCTTTGACCTGACCGACATCGAGGTCCGCTTCGAGAACCGCCCGATGGGACACGCCGTGGCGGTGCGCGTCGGGCGCCACACCCACCCAAGGGCCCGCCCCGAGGCCGCGCCGGCGGCGGTGCCGACCGGCATCGACTACCTCGGCCTCGTCGCTGCCAAGCGCGCCGAGGAGCTCGGCTCGGCGCCGATCGGTTACGCCGCCCTGGTCGCTCACAAGCCGTCCGAGGACGAAGGAGAAACGCCATGAGCATCGACCGCCTGCGCGCCCACTACGGCTTCTCCCGCATGCCCTTCGGGAAGGACCTGGCGCCACAGATGCTGCACGCGCACCGCGTCCATGAGGAGGCTGTGGCGCGCATCTCCTGGTGCGTGGACGAGTCGGCGATCGGGGTGGTCACCGGCGAGTGCGGCTCGGGCAAGACCGTCGCCGCCCGAGCCGCCATCTCCGCTCTCGATGCGAGCCGACACAGCGTGATCTACCTCGGCACGCCCGCCATCGGCGCCCGCGGCACCTACGCCGCGATCGTCACCGCCTTGGGCGGCCGCCCGCGCTTTCACTGCGCTTCGCTCATCCCCCAGTGTCAGGACCTGTTGGTCGTCGAGTCGGCCGAGCGGCGAAAGCGCGTCGTGCTCGTCTTGGACGAGGCGCATCTTCTTGATGCCGACACCCTCGACGGGCTTCGCTGCCTGGCCAACATCGACATGGATTCCGCGCCGCTGTGCATGCTCTTGCTCGGCCAGCCGACACTTCGCCGCCGCCTGCGCCTCGGTTCCTTCGCCGCTCTTGACCAGCGGGTCGGACTGAGATACCACCTCTCCGGGCTCGAGCTTGCCGAGTGCTCGAGCTACATTGCCCACCACCTGTCACTGGCCGGGCGCAAGGACACGCTGTTCTCCGACGACGCCGTGGCGCTCATCCACCAGGGAAGCCGTGGCCTGCCCCGGGCGATCAACAACCTGGCGGTGCAGTCGCTCATCGCCGCCTTTTCGACCAAGAAGGGCGTCGTTGACGAGTCCTCGGCGAGAGCGGCGCTGGCTGAGGTGAACGCCGAGTGAGCCTGGACGAGGTCGCCGGGCCCGAGCTTCCCCCACCGCCGGGCTGGCCCGAACCCGTCTCGCCAGCCGCCTACCAGGGCCTGGCCGGCATCGTCGTCGCGGCGATCGCCCCCCACACCGAGTCCGACCCCGTGGCCATCCTCGCCCAGCTGCTCGTCGCCGCCGGCGCGATGATCGGGCGCGGCGCGTACGTGGCCGTCGAGGCGAGCCGCCATCACCCCAACGAGTTCGTCGTCTTGGTCGGCGACTCCGCCAAGGCGCGCAAGGGCTCCTCCTTCGACCACGTCGCCAAGGTGCTCGGGCGCGCCGAGACTGACTTCGCCGCCCGCTGCTCGACCGGGCTCTCCTCGGGCGAGGGGCTCATCTGGGCCCTTCGTGATCCTGACGGCGCCGACCCCGGAGCACGAGACCCGCGCCTGTTGGTCGTCGAGCCGGAGTTCGCGAGCGTCTTGAAGGCGACGGCGCGAGAGGTCTGCACCCTGTCACCGGTGCTGCGCTCGGCGTGGGACGGGCGCCCGCTCGCCCTGTT
>DATFZP010000019.1:0-2691 GCA_035314405.1 Solirubrobacteraceae bacterium
CAGGCGCAGGTGCATCCCCACGAGCTCCTCGCTGCTGCGTCTGTAGACCTGCTTGGCCAGACGGGTGAGGAGGACCATCGAGTTGGGGGCACTGGAACGAGCTTTGGGTGTCATGGCTCCGAGATTATACCACGTTGCAACCATCATCACGTTACTAAAGATAATACTTGCCACAGTGATTATCCATGCTATGGTGTTCCTATCGCGTACCTGGAAGGAGCATCTCGATGAGCACAACCGCCATCACGTCGCAACAAACACGGACGCCGCCGCCGAGCGCCGGGGAGGAGGGCGAGCACAGAAGGGAGCGCCGTCGTTGGATCGCGCTCGGGGTGCTCTGCCTCGGCCAGCTGATGATGGTCCTCGATGCGACGATCGTCAACGTCGCCCTGCCCGCGATCCAGAGGGAACTGCACTTCACCCAGGCGAACCTCACGTGGGTGATCGACGGTTACATGATCACGTTCGGCGGGTTCCTGCTGCTGGCGGGGCGCTTCGGCGACCTCGTGGGTCGCAAGAAGGTCTTCCTCAGTGGGCTCGTCCTGTTCGTTGCGGCGTCGGTCCTGTGCGGGTTCGCGGGCAGTCAGGCGATGCTGATCGGCGCACGCCTGATCCAGGGGGTCGGCGGGGCCGTCGCCTCGAGTGTGATCCTCGCGATCATCGTCACCGAGTTCCCGAAGAGGGCCGAGCAGGCCAGGGCGATGGGGCTGTACGCGTTCGTCTCGGCCGGGGGTGGCTCGATCGGCCTGCTCGCCGGCGGGGCGCTCACGCAGTCGCTGAGCTGGCACTGGATCTTCTTCGTCAACGTGCCCATCGGAGCGATCGCCCTGCTGCTCGGCTCGAGGCTGATAGAGGAGAACGAGGGCATCGGCCTGGCCGGTGGGGTGGACCTCCTGGGCTCGGCCCTGATCACACTCGCGACGATGCTCGGCGCGTTCGCGATCGTCAAGTCGAGCGAATACGGCCTGCTGTCGCCTCGAACGCTCGGTGCAGGCGGCGCCTCCCTGGCCCTGCTGATCGTGTTCCTGGCGTGGGAGGCGCGTGTGGCCAACCCGATCATGCCGCTGAGGATCCTGCGCCTGCGCACGCTGATGGGCTCGAGCCTCGTTCGGGGTCTGCTGGTCACGGGAATGTTCTCGGCGTTCTTCCTCGGCGCGCTCTACCTCGAGCGGGTGCTCGGCTACGACGCGATCGACACGGGGCTTGCGTTCCTGCCCCTGACGATCGCCATCGCGGCCATGTCCCTGGGCGTGTCGGCGCGGGCGGTGGGGCGCTTTGGAGCTGTTCCCACGCTCGCGGCGGGGCTCGCCGGCATCGTCGTCGGCCTGCTGCTGCTGGCCGTACAGGGCGTTCACGCCAGCTACCTCCCCGGGCTGTTCTTCGCCTTCCTGGCCCTCGGGCTGGGAGCCGGCGCCTCGTTCCTGCCGCTGCTGATGATCGGGATGGCCGACGCGCCCCGGCGCGACGCCGGCCTGGCGTCGGGGATCATCAACGTGTCGGTCCAGCTGTTCGGTGCAATCGGGCTGGCCGCGATGGGGACGATCGCCGCGGACCACACGAAGGCGTTGAGCGCTGCCGGTCGGCCGTTGGCGGACGCGCTGACGGGGGGGTACCACCTCGCCTACATGGTCGCTGCCGGATTCGTGGCGCTGGGGATCCTCGCGGCCTTCCTGGTGCTGCGGCCACCCGCCAGGACCCGCCCGCAGGAGGTCGAGCGGTCACGGGAGAGGGCGAGCGGAGAGCCGGTGGCCGCGCAGGCGGCGTAGAGCCCCGGGCTTGACAGGTGACCAAACAGTCACATATTATGTCGGCGTGGACGACGTCTTCAGAGCCCTTGCCGACCCCACCCGGAGGAGCCTGCTCGACGAGCTGTTCGAGCAGGACGGCCAGACGCTCTCCGCGCTCGAGCGGAGGCTGCCGATAACGCGCTTCGGTGTGGCCAAGCACCTGAAGGTGCTCGAGGGGGCCGGCTTGGTCGTCACCAGAAGAAGGGGCCGGGAGAAGCTGCACTTCCTGAACCCTGTCCCCATCAGGCTCGTCCAGGAGAGATGGGTGAGCAAGTACGCCGAGCCCTGGGCCGCGGGGCTCAGTGGGCTGAAGAGACAACTCGAGGAGGACGCGACGATGAGCCCAGAACCGAGCGGGAAGAGGCCGTGGACGGCATCCACGGGGGAGAAGGTGTTCGAGATCTACATCAAGACCACGCCTGAGCGCCTGTGGGAGGCGATCACCGACACGGAGCTGAGGAGCAGGTACAACTTCGGGGTGGGGGTCTCCTCCGACTGGAAGCCGGGCTCGGCCTACGAGCTCTCCCACCCTCGGGGGGGAGCGATCGCCGCCGGGGAGATCCTCGAGGTCGATCCTCCGCGCCGGCTCGTCCAGAGTTTCACGGCCCTGTGGAGCGAGGACGTCGAGCGGGAAGGGACCTCGAGGGTCACGTGGGAGATCGAGCCGGTGGGCGACTCGTGCCGGCTGACCGTCACCCACGACCAGCTGGGGGAGGACGCCAACGGGGAGCTCTACGGCGGCTGGCCGATGATCCTCTCCGGCCTGAAGACGCTTCTGGAGACGGGGGAGTCGCTCACGACGCCGGGTTCGCTGCGCTACTCGCAGGCCCCGACCACGGCAGCCTGACCGGCCGTCGCTCGCGCCCGCCTTCGCTCACCGCCGGGCTTCGAGCTCCCCCGAGGA
>DATFZP010000020.1:0-5052 GCA_035314405.1 Solirubrobacteraceae bacterium
GACGATCTTCGAGATCACACCCTTGTTGCCGTGGCGGCCCGCGAGCTTGTCGCCCTCGGAGATCTTGCGCTTCTTGGCCACGAACACCCGCACGAGGTCGTTGACCCCGGGCGGCAGGTCGTCGCCCTCGTCGCGGCGGAAGGTCTTCACGTCGATCACCACTCCGCCCTCTCCGTGGGGAACCTTCAGGGAGGTGTCCCGCACCTCGCGGGCCTTCTCCTTGAAGATCGCCCGGATCAGCTTCTCCTCGGCCGTCAGCTCGGTCTCCCCCTTGGGGGTGACCTTGCCCACGAGCAGATCGCCCGACTGGACCTCGGCCCCGATGCGGACGATCCCGCGGTCGTCGAGGTTGCGCAGCGACTCCTCCGAGCGGTTGGGGATGTCGCGGGTGATCTCCTCCTCGCCGAGCTTGGTCGTGCGGGCGTCGATCTCGTACTCCTCGATGTGGATCGAGGTGAGCTCGTCGTCCTGGACGAGCCGCTTGGACAGGATGATGGCGTCCTCGAAGTTGTAGCCCTCCCAGGACATGAACGCGACCATCAGGTTCTTGCCGAGCGCCATTTCGCCGCGGTCGGTCGAGGAGCCGTCGGCAAGCACGGTCCCGGCGGCTACCGTCTGGTTGGCTCCGACCAGGGGCTTCTGGTGGATCAGGGTGCCCTGGTTGGAGCGCATGTACTTCTGCAGCTCGTACTCCTGCTTCTTGCCGTCCTTCGCCTGCACGACGATCTGGTCGGCGTCGACGTAGTCGACTGTCCCGGCGCTGTCGGCGAGCAGCACATCACCGGTGTCGAGCGCCGCACGGCGCTCCATCCCGGTGCCCACGAGGGGGGCGTCGGCCTTCAGCAGGGGCACGGCCTGGCGCTGCATGTTCGAGCCCATCAGCGCCCGGTTGGCGTCGTCGTGCTCGAGGAAGGGGATCATCGCGGTGGCCACCGACCAGATCTGTTCGGGGGACACGTCGACGAGGTCGACGTCCTTGGGCCCGACCGTCACGTACTGGCCCGCCTGGGTGCGGCAGAGGATCTCCGAGCCCTTCATGCGGCCGGTCTTGGGGTCCACCGGCGTGTTCGCCTGGGCGATCAGGAGCTCCTCTTCCTGGGTGGCGTCGAGGTGGCGGATCTCGTCGGTGATGACCCCGTCCTTGACGACCCGGTAGGGGGTGGTGACGAACCCGTACTCGGAGACCTCCGCGAACGAGGACAGCGAGCCGATCAGGCCGATGTTCGGCCCCTCTGGGGTCTCGATCGGGCACATCCGCCCGTAGTGGGTGGGGTGCACGTCGCGGACCTCGATCGGGGCGCGCTCACGGGTCAGTCCGCCCGCTCCCAGGGCGGACAGGCGCCGGCGGTGGGTCAGCCCGGCGAGGGAGTTGGTCTGGTCCATGAACTGGCTCAGCTGGGAGGAGCCGAAGAACTCCTTCAGGGCGGCCACCACCGGGCGGATGTTGATGATCGTCTGGGGGGTGATCGTGTCGGCGTCCTCGGTGGTGAGGCGCTCGCGGACGACCCGCTCCATGCGGTAGAGGCCGATCCGGAACGCCTCCTGGATCAGCTCCCCGACCGTGCGCAGGCGGCGGTTGCCGAAGTGCTCGTACTCGTCGAGGTGCTCGGCCACGGGCTCCCTCGGCATGCTCATCGCCTCGGCGGCGTAGTCCTTGATCTCCACCTCCCCGTCCTCGGGCAGGCCGAGCCGCTTGGGCAGGGACACGAGCTCGCGGACGAGCGCGAGGATGTCGTCGTGGGTGAGGGTGCGCGTGTCGATGTCCACGTCGAGGCCGAGACGGGAGTTGAGCTTGTAGCGGCCCACCCGCGTGAGGTCGTAGCGCTTGGGGTCGAAGAACAGCTGGTTGAGCAGCGCCTTGGCGTTGTCCACGCTCGGCGGCTCCCCTGGGCGCTGCTTCTTGAACAGCTCGATCAGGGCCCCCTCTTCGGTGCGGGTGGCCTCGGTGTCGGAGTCGATCGTGTTGCGGATGTAGAGGGAGTTGTCGAACTGCCGCAGGATCTCCTCGTCGGAGGCGTAGCCCATCGCCCGCAACAGCACCGTCACCGGCAGCTTGCGCTTGCGGTCGATCCTCACGAAGACCTTGCCCTTCTTGTCGATCTCGAGCTCCAGCCACGACCCGCGGGCCGGCATCAGGTTGGCGATGAAGACCTGCTTCTCCCGATCCTTCGGTTCCATCAGGTAGGCGCCGGGGGAGCGCACGAGCTGGGTCACGACCACCCGCTCGGTGCCGTTGATCACGAACGTCCCCCGCTCGGTCATCCACGGGAAGTCGCCCATGAACACCGACTGCTCACGGATCTCCCCGGTCTCCCGGTTGATGAACGCCACCGTCACCGTCAGGGGGCGGGCGAAGGTCAGGTCCTTCTCACGGCACTGGTCCAGCGAGGCAACCGGCTCGTCGAAGACGAACTCTCCGAACTGGACCGCGAGGTTGCCGGTGTAGTCCTCGATCGGGGAGATGTCGTCGATGGTCTCCCGCAGCCCTCCCTTCTCCGGGTCGGTCAGCCACTGAAACGAGCGGCGCTGTATGTCGATGAGGTTGGGGACGTCAACGGTCTTGTTCAGGCGCGCAAACGATCTACGCGTCCGGAGAGCATCTGCAGCAGCCAAGAAATGACTCCTTCGGAGGGCGATACACGGGCAGAGGAGGGCGCCGAAGCGCGACTAAAGAAGATAGCACAGGCTATCCCTACCCCGAAGGGCCACCGGCGCTCACGGACCCCGCCCTCGACGATCGCGTATGTGGCGCGGTGTCGAATCCGGACGGCTGCGGCTATCGGCCAGCAGGGGCACTTTACCGGAAAACGGGCGAATTTGTAAGCGGTGGCTAAAGAGGTGCAGCGCCGAGGAGGCGGCCGCCCCCCCGGGCCGGACGGGGGCTCCGACGCCCCCGGGGGCGAGGTACGGGCGCCCCGGGGCGTGGCGAACAGCCGGCGCCCCGGGGAACGGACAGGGGTCGCCTACTTGACCTCGACCGAGGCTCCGGCCTCCTCGAGTTCCTTCTTGAGCTTGTCGGCCTCCTCGCGATCGATGCCCTCCTTGACCGGCTTGGGGGCCTCGTCGACGAGCGCCTTGGCCTCTTTCAGCCCGAGGCCGGTGGCGGCGCGGACGACCTTGATCACCTGGATCTTCTTGTCGCCGGAGCCGGTGAGGATCACGTCGACGGTGCTCGCCTCTTCGCTCTCCTCGGCCGCCCCGTCGCCGCCGCCGCCCGCGGGGGCCGCCACGGGGGCCGCCACTGCCGCGGCCGAGACGCCGAACTCCTCCTCGAGCGCCTTGATCCGCTCGGAGAGTTCGAGCACGGATATGCCCTTGAGCTCCTCGATCCACTTCTCTGTGCTGGTAGCCATGTCCTTCAGTCCTCCTTGGTGGGATTCGTCTCGGCGTCCTCGGTCTGGGTCTCAGCCGAGACGTCCGCCTGGTTGTCGTCCTGGTCGGCCGGGTCCTCGGTCCCGGGCTCGGTCTCGTTCTCGCCCGCCTGCGCCTCGGCGGCCTGCGGCTCGGGGTCCGGCTGCTCGGCCTCGGGGGCCTCATCGGCAGGAGCCTCCTCGGCTGCGGGGGCCTCGGCAGCAGCCTCCTCCGCCGGCGCCTCCTCGGCCGCCGCCTCATCGGCGGGTGGCTCCCCGGCGGGTATCTCCCCGGACTCCTTCTTGGCCCGGACCTCGCCGAGGGCCACGGCGAGTCCGCCGAGGAGACCCCCGAGGGAGCGGACGAGACCGCCGATGGGGGACGCGACGACCCCGACGAGCTGGCCGTAGAGGACTTCGCGGGAGGGAAGGCGGGAGAGGGAGCGGATCTGGTCGACGTCGAGGCTGGAGCCGCCCATCAGCCCGCCCTTGAAGGGCAGCAGCTGGGTGGCGCGGCCGTAGTCGGCGATCGCCTTGGCGGCCATCGCGGCGTCTCCGCGGACGAACGTGAGGGCGGTGGGGCCGGAGAGGAAGTCCTTCAGAGCCTCGGCGCCGACCTCGTCGGCGGCCCGCTCGGTGAGCGAGTTCTTGACGACCTGGAAGGTCGCGTCGGCGTCGCGCAGCGAGCTGCGCAGCTCGGCCACCTGGGCGACGGTGATGCCGCGGTAGTCGACGGCGAAGATCGCCTCGGACTCGTCTATGTGGCCGGCGATCTCGGCGATCGCCACCGCCTTCTGCTCTCTGTTCATTGGGCTCCTAGCCCGGTCTTCCACGGCGCCTCGGGCGCCGCTGCCGGGGGTCTCTGGTGGCCTGTCGGGGGGCGCTTATGCGGCGATGCTCGCTGCGGGCGCCTCCTCCATGATGTCACGTGTGCGGCTCGGGTCCACCTTCACCCCGGGGCCCATCGTGGTGGCGAGGGTGATCGACCGCAGGTAGCGGCCTTTGGCGGCGGAGGGCTTCGCGCGGATCAGCTCTTCCACGACGGCCGCGTAGTTCTCCAGCAGCTTGCGGTCGTCGAAGCTCGCCTTGCCGATCACCAGGTGGACGATCGCGTTGCGGTCGGTGCGGTACTCGACCTTCCCCGACTTGGACTCCTCGACGGCCTTGGCGACATCCATCGTGACCGTGCCGACTTTCGGGTTGGGCATCTTGCCGGAGGGCCCGAGCACGCGGCCGAGGCGGCCCACCACCGACATCATGTCGGGGGTGGCGATCGCGACGTCGAAGTCGTCGAACCCCTCCTCGATCCGTTTCGCGAGGTCCTCCCCGCCGACGAAGTCGGCACCCGCCTCCTCTGCCTCGCGGACCTTGTCGCCCTGGGCGAAGACTGCCACCTTGACGTCCTTGCCGAGCCCGTTGGGCAGGGCGATCGTCCCGCGCAGCTGCTCGTCGGCGTGGCGGACGTTCAGACCGGTGCGGATGTGGACCTCGACGGTTTCGTCGAACTTCGACCCGGCCAGCGAGCGCACGAGGGCGATCGCCTCGGCGGGCTCGTACTCCCGCTCGCGGTCGACCTTCTCGAGCGCCTCGGTGTAGCGCCTGCCGTGGCGGCTCACGATGCCACCTCCACGCCCATCGAACGGGCCGTGCCGGCGATGATCCTCGACGCATGCTCGATGTCGTGGGCATTGAGGTCGACGAG
>DATFZP010000021.1:0-13241 GCA_035314405.1 Solirubrobacteraceae bacterium
GCGAAGCCGATGTTCGCGTACTCGTTGATCTGGATGAACAGGAACGTGCAGCCGAGCAGGAAGGTGGTGAGCATCCCCGCCTTCAGGCCGAAGCGGTTGCCCCGCTTGATCGACGTCTCCGCCCAGTGCAGGGTGAACGACGAGGAGATGAGGATCGCGGTGTTCACCCCCGCCACCTGCACCGGCAGGTGGGTCCCGGGGGCGGGCCATGTGTCTCCCTGGGCGACGCGAATGAAGAAGTAGGCCGTGAAGAACGCGCCGAAGATCATCACCTCGGAGATGATGAAAAGCATCATCCCGAGCAGCGGGGCTTCCACCCGGGAGCTGCGGTTGGCCGGGATCGGGCCGTGGTGCTCGGCGCCCGCGTGGCCGCCGGGGTGGGGGATGCTCGCTGCCTCCACGCGCCCTCCTCTCAGGCCGCCGGGGCGACGGCGGCGCCGGCCAGTGGGTCGACGACGACATGCTCGACGGGAACAGAGGTGGCCCCCTGCACGCGCTCGATCAGGTTCGAGCGCAGCCACCCGGAGCGCTCGTTGGGCAGCGTGGAGATCACGACGTCGTCCACCCTGAACAGCTCGAGGGCGTTCATCGTGGCGGTGTAGGGGTCCGGGTCGCCGATCATCCCCGAGCACAGCAGACCAGCGGCCTGCATCCTCCCGAGCATCCTCGCGAGGCGTCCCCGCGCCTCCCGGGGGGAGCTGCCGCTGCCGTCGACCTGGGGGACGACGGCGATGAACAGGCGCCGGCCGCCCTGCTCGGCCTTGGCCTTGAGGTGCTGGAGGAGCTCCTCCCCGCTGGAGGTCTTGTTGGCGACGACGAGGGTCACCCTGAACGAGGGGTCCTCGTGCTCGAGGTCGATCACGAGATGTTCCACCGGAAGGCCGGAGGCGTTCTGGATGCGCTCGATCAGGTCCCTGCGCAACCACCCCGAGTGGATCGCCGGGTGGGTGGAGACGATGATCTCATCGGGCCTGTGCTCGGCGACGGAGTCCATCGTGGCGAGGAACGGATCGGGGTCGCCGACCTCCCCGAAGCCCTCGATGCCCTCCGCGGCGACGGCCGCGACGGCGAGGTCGACCCGCACCTGGGCCGATTCCCGGACCGCCTCGTCGTAGATGACCAGGCCCGCCGACGGCTGGCTCGCGGGAACGACGAGGTGAAAGCGGACATCGCCCGCGGCGGCACGGCGGCGCACCGCCTCGAGCAGCTTGGCCCCGCCGAGGGTGCGGTTGGCCACGACGAGGATCTCCCTCACGGGGTCGTCCTCCGGGTCATTGGCTCGGAGCCCTCGTTATGCCCGAGCCGACCGTGGCCGGCGTGGGGGCCGGGGCGAAGATCCCGTGGACGGCGCCGGGGACGCCGTACTCGTAGGGTCCTCCGACGACCGTCGGCAGCCGGTCGAAGTTGAACACCGGCGGCGGGGAGGAGACCTGCCACTCGAGCGTCATGCCCCGCCACGGGTTCGCGGCGGCCCGCGGGCCGCCGCGCCAGCTCGTGACCATGTTGTAGAGGAACACGAGCGTGCTGAGCCCGAGCCCGAAGCTCGCGATCGAGATGAAGAGGTTGAGGTCGGTGAACTGCGAGGCGTAGGTGGCGACCCGTCGGGGCATACCCTGGAGCCCGAGGATGTGCATCGGGCCGAAGGTGGCGTTGACGCCGATGAAGGTCAGCCAGAAGTGCCACTTGCCGAGGCGCTCGTCGTACATCCGCCCCGTCATCTTCGGGAACCAGTAGTAGACCCCCGCGTAGATCGTCATCAGCGACCCGCCGAACAGCACGTAGTGGATGTGGGCCACGATGAAGTAGGTGGAGCTGACGTGGATGTCGAAGGGGATCATCGCCAGCATCACCCCGCTGATGCCGCCCATCGTGAACGTCGTGAGGAAGCCGAGCGCGAACAGCATCGGGGTGTCCAGCCGTAGCACCCCCCGATACAGGGTCGCCAGCCAGGAGAAGACCTTGATGCCCGTCGGCACCGCGATGATCGCGGTCGTGATCGCCATCGGGATGCGGATCCAGGCCGCCATCCCCGAGGTGAACATGTGGTGTGCCCACACCGTGAAGCCGAGCCCCACGATCGCCAGCAGGGAGAAGGCCATCATCCGGTATCCGAAGATCGGCTTGCGCGACTTGACCGCGATGATTTCGCTGATGATCCCGAACCCGGGCAGCATCATGATGTAGACGGCCGGGTGGGAGTAGAACCAGAACACGTGCTGGTACATGAGCACGTCCCCGCCCTTTCCCGGGTCGAAGAAGTTGAAGCGGAGCGCCCGGTCGAGCAGGATGAAGAACTGGGAGGCGGCGATGAACGGGGTCGCGATCACGACCAGCAGGGAGGTGGCGAAGTTCGCCCACACCAGCAGGGGCAGGCGGAAGAAGCTCATCCCCGGAGCCCTCATCGTGATGATCGTCACGAGGAAGTTGAGGGCCGTCATGATCGAGGAGGCGCCCGCGAACTGGACGGCCACCGAGAAGAACGTCTGCCCGATGGGGGCGTCGATCGACAGCGGCGTGTACGCCGTCCAGCCGTCCGCGAACGCTCCCCCGGGGGCGAAGAAGCTCGCGAGCATGATCACCCCGGCGACAGGGAGCAGCCAGAACGAGAGGGCGTTCAGGCGGGGGAAGGCCATGTCGGGAGCGCCGATCATGATCGGGATCACGTAGTTGCCGATGCCCGCGAACACCGGGATGATGAACAGGAAGATCAGCAGCGAGGCGTGGACCGAGAAGAGCCCGTTGTAGGTGTTCGCGTCGACGAAGTGCGACCCCGGCTGGGCCAGCTGGGCGCGCATCAGCATCGCGATCAGGCCGCCGATCAGCAGGAAGATGAAGGAGTTGACCGTGTACTGGATCCCGATCACCTTGTGGTCGGTGTTGATCCGGAAGTAGTCCCTCCACGTGTACGCCCCGTGGCCGGAGTGGTCCTCGGGCCGCGTGGGACGGCCGGAGGCCCAGTAGAACCAGTAGTCGAAGCCCCCGATGCCGATCAGGAACGCGAGCGGCACGACGAGCAGGGCCACCGTCAGGATGGCGTCGGGGGACAGGTAATGCGTGAACGTGCTGTGGCCCGTGGAGGACCGCACGAGCCAGGTCAGCGCCGTGGCGAAGAGGACACCGCCGACCATCAGCACGGCGGCGCGGTAGAAGCCGGGAGCGCGGATCTTGGCCGCCATCAGCTTGTCGCCCTAGGACCGGTCATCGTCGGCGAAGATTATCCCGTAGTCCCGCGGGCGGCGGACCCGCCCGCGGAGCCGGTCGTGGACAGGCGCGCCTGGTTGGTCACCCAGGACTGGAACTGGGCCTGGGGGACGACGTGGACCGTCGAGCGCATCAGGCTGTGGCCCAGCCCGCACAGCAGGTTGCAGACGACCGGGTAGGAGCCCAGGCGGTCGGCGGTCACTCGCCAGTGGGTCGTGATGCCCGGCACCGCGTCCTCCTGCAGGCGGAAGGCGGGGACGAAGAACGCGTGGATCACGTCCCTGGAGCGAATGTTGAAGAGGACGGACTCGTTCTCCGGGATGTAGAGCTGATAGCTGCTGAACGGCGCTCCCCTCGTCAGGGCCGACGGGTACTGGTAGGTCCACACGAACTGCTGGCCGGTCACCCCGATCTGGATCTCCCGGGCCGGCTTCCGTTCGTTTTCGTGCAGCACCACGAAGGAGTAGCCGACCATGCTGAGCAGCAGGACGCTCGGGAGCGCGGTCCAGAAGACCTCCAGGCGGGTGTTGCCGTGAATCGGAGGCCCGTCCTTGAGCTCCTCCCCCGGCTTCATCCGGAACTGCCACACGCAGAACAGGATCACCCCGACGACGAGCACGAAGATCGGGATCGTGGCGATCACCAGCACGTGGTAGAGCGTGTCGGTGTTGTGCGCCTGGACGGACGCCGCGACGGGGAACCAGTGGATCACGAAGCTGAGCACGATCCCGATGGCCACCGCGATCACGCCCAGCACCACCGCCACGAGGACCGATCGGCGGCTAGGCACGGGCGTCCTCCTCGGCGTCGGTTGGGGGGTGCTCGGCCACGATCCTCTCCATCGGGAGCGTGATCCTAATGCCTCCGTCGCCCGAACGGCATGGAGCTTGACCGGGGCGCACGAAAGTAATAGATTGAGGCAATAGTTGCAAGGGTTCAGTTGGGTGGCTCCTTGCGGCCTCGCCCGGCCCACGGCGGGTCGGTCGTCCTTGAAAGCGTCTACTGGAGCGGAGGCGAGCCGATGCAGGTCAGAGAGGGCATGAGTCAGATGGTGCTCACCGTTGGGCCGGGCCACACGCTGCGGGCGGTCGCCCGCCTCATGTCCCAGCGGAAGGTGGGCGCGGCCGTCGTGATCGACCCCGACGGCAACGGGCCGGGCATCATCACCGAGCGGGACGTCCTGACCTCAGTCGGCAGCGGCGAGGACCCCGACCGCGAGTCGGTCGCAGAGCATCTCACCCGCGACGTCGTGTTCGCCGCTCCCGACTGGTCGCTCGAGGAGGCCGCTTCGGCGATGGTCCGCGGCGGGTTCCGCCACCTGATCGTGCTCGACGGCGGGGAAGCGGTCGGGATCCTCTCGGTCCGCGACATCGTCCGCTGTTGGACCGACGACGGGGCGATCTGCCCTGTTCCGCTCTCCGTAGCCGTGGGGTGAGCGGAAGGCGGGTGCGGGTCTGGGGGACCCGCACCCCCCGCCTGCGGCGGCGCGGTCCCTGCAGAGGGCGGCGCGGTCCCTGCGGAGGGCGCCGGGGCGCTCCAGCGGGGGAGGCTCAGCCCTCGGTGTGGGCGTCGAGCGGCAGCTCGTCGAGTTCCGAGCGGGTGTCTTTGATCCAGCGGACCACGCACCACAGAGTGAGGATGCCGCCGATGAAGGTGAACTCGATGTAGGTCGTCAGCCCCACCAGCAGCAGGGTGATCCCCACAGCGGTGAGAACCGGCAGGATCGACGGCCCGGGAAGGTGGATCTCCTCGCCCGCGGGTGGGACGTCGGGATCGAGCGGGCTCATGAGATGTAGACGGCCGCCACCACGAAGGTGATGCCGAACATGAACATGCAGATCGCTGCGAGCACCAGGCCGGTGCGGATGTTCTTGCCTGCGAGGCGTCGGGTCATCATGGTCAGGCGCGGATTCTATAGATGTACGTCGGCCACCATCGAGCAGAACAGCAGGGCGAGGTACGCCAGCGAGTACAGGTACAGCTGCAGGGCCGAGCGGCGGTCCGCGCGGCGGTACAGCCGCAGCGCTCCCCCGATGAAGCCCAGGCCGAGCACCAGCGACGCCGCCAGGTATATGCCCCCGAGCCCGCCGGCGCAGAACGGCAGCTGGGTGACGGCGTACAGGAGCACCGAGTAGAGCAGGATCTGCCGGCGGGTCTCCGCCTCGCCGCGGACGACCGGCAGCATCGGCACGCCGACCCTGCGGTAGTCGTCCTTCATCAGCAGGGATAGCGCCCAGAAGTGGGGTGGGGTCCAGAAGAACACGATGAAGAACAGGATCACCGCGGTGCCGCTGACCGACCCCGTCACCGCCGCCCACCCCACGAGCGGAGGCACGGCCCCCGCGGCGCCCCCGATCACGATGTTCTGCGGCGTGCGCCGCTTCAGCCACAGGGTGTACACGAAGACGTACCCGAGGAATCCCGAGAAGGAGAGCGCCGCGGCGAGGGGGTTGACCAGCAGCGAGAGCTCGACCAGCGACAGCGCCGCCAGCAGGCACCCGAACGTGAGCGCCGCCCGCGGGGAGACCCGGCCGGAGGGAATCGGTCGACTCGCGGTGCGCTTCATCTGCGCGTCGATGTCGCGATCGAACCAGTGGTTGACGGCGCCCGCCCCCCCCGCCGACAGGTAGCCGCCGAGGCACGTCAGGGCGACGAGCACGGGCGAGGGGTCGCCGGCGACGTACATCGTCGCGATCGTCGTCAGCAGCAGGAGCGACTGGACCTTCGGCTTGGTCAGCTCGACGTAGTCGCCGATCACCACCCGAGCCCGCGGCGCGAGCCCCAGCCTGGCCTCCAGGGCGGACGCTGCGCCGGTCTGCGGCGCGACGCTCATCTAGGCACCCACCTGCGTGGCACCCGTGGGCACCGTGACCCCTCCGGGGGCGGGGGAGCCCGTGGAGCGCCGCTCGATCTCTCGGCGGATGTCCCTCATCGGTTCGTAGGAGCGCACCCGGGGGATCACGTCGAAGTTGTTGGCCGGCGGTGGGGAGGTCGTGAACCACTCCAGCGTGTTCGCCCGCCACGGGTCCGGCCCGGCGATCGCGCCCCGCTTCAGGCTGCGGGCGACGTTGATGATCGTCACCAGCACGCCTGCCGCGATGATGAACGAGCCGACCGTGGAGATGCCGTTGTAGAGAGCGAGGTGACCCACGTTGTCGTACTCGTAGACCCTTCTCGGCATCCCGTCAAGGCCTATCACGTGCTGAATCAGGAATGTGGTGAGGATTCCGATGAACATCAGCCCGAAGCTCAGCCGGCCGGCCCCCTCCCCGAGCATGCGCCCGGTGATCTTCGGGAACCAGTAGTAGATCCCGGCGAAGATCGTCAGCACCGCTCCCCCCATTAGGACGAAGTGCAGGTGGGCGACGACGAAGTAGGTTTCGTTGAGCTGCCAGTCGATCGGGAAGGTCGCGAGGAACACCCCCGAGAGGCCGCCGATCATGAAGATCGCGATGCCGCCGACGCAGAACAGCAGGGGCGTCTTGAATTCGATCGTTCCCCGCCACAGCGTGGCCACCCAGTTGAGCACCTTGACCCCCGTGGGGACGGCGATCAGATAGGAGCTGAGCATCACGAACACGAGGATCGCCTCCGGCACCGGCGCGGCGAACATGTGGTGCGCCCAGGTGAGGAAGCCGAGGAACGCGATCGCCACCGTCGATGCCGCGATCGCCTTGTACCCGAAGATCGGCTTTCGGGCGAACACCGGCAGGATCTCGGAGATCAGCCCGAAGCCGGGGAGGACCATGATGTAGACCTCGGGGTGGCCGAAGAACCAGAAGAGGTGCTGCCACAACAGCGCCGAGCCGCCGTTGGCCGCGTCGAAGAAGTGTGTCCCGAAATGCCGGTCGGTGAGCAGCATCGTCACCGCGGCTGCGATCACCGGCATCGCGAAGATGATCAGCACGGAGTACACGAGGATCGTCCACACGAACAGCGGCAGCCGGCCCCAGCTCATGCCCCTCGCCCGCATGTTGGCGATCGTCACGTAGAAGTTGATCGCCCCGAGGATCGATGAGATGCCGGTGAGGTGGGCGAGGTAGATCCAGGCGTCCTGTCCGCCGCTCGGTGAGAACTGGGAGTTGGCCAGCGGCACGACGCTGGTCCAGCCGGCTTCCGGCGGGTTCCAGAAGATCGAGGCGTAGAAGACGATCCCCCCGGCCAGCAGCAGCCAGTAGGAGAGGGCGTTCAGCCGCGGGAACGCCATGTCGCGGGCGCCGATCATCAGCGGCACGAAGTAGTTGGCCAGCCCGGCCATCATCGGCACGACGAACAGGAAGACCATCGTCGTGCCGTGCATCGTGAACAGCTGGTTGTAGGTCGTGGGGGTGACCAACGAGTTGTTGGGGGTCCCCAGCTGCAGGCGCATCATCAGCGCCTCGACGCCTCCGAGGCAGAAGAAGACGAACGTGGTGACCATGTACATGATCCCGATCCGCTTGTGGTCGGTCGTCGTGATCCAGCTCGTCCAGCCGCGCGGCTCGCGCTGCACTCTGTGCGCGGAGATCTCGGGGATCGGGGCTGCGTAGGTGGCCATGGCGTGCTTGGTCTCCTCGATGTCCTATGGGCTTTCGACGGCTCCGGCGCCGATCTGGGCGCCCAGTTTCGCTCGTGCGATATGGGCCGCTGCGTTGGCCTGGGCGATCAGGATCTTCTGCCTTGCCAGCCAGGCTTCGAACTGGGCCGGGGGGACGGCCTTCACGGTCGCGAGCATCCGGGCGTGGGCGCGGCCGCAGAGGAACGCGCACTGGCCGTGGTACTCCCCGGGCTTGGGGATCTTGAACCAGGTGTAGTTGTGGTATCCGGGCACCGCCTGGAACTTGCCCCCGAGTTCCGGGACCCACCAGGCGTGGACCACGTCCGCCGAGACGATGTCGAGGCTGACGGTGGTGTTGGTCGGGACGACCATCGTTTCGTAGGAGTAGGGCGCCCCCAGGCCGTCCGGTTCGCTGGCCCCCGGGTAGACGTACTGCCACAGGTACTGGCGGCCGATGACGGTGATGTTCAGCGCTTTCCCGTCGGGGGGGAGCTTGCGCTCGGCGCTCGCGTACAGCAGCCCGTCGTCGCCGTTCAGTTCGACCCCTCCCGGGCCCGAGTCGGGCGGGTTCTCGATCGAGGAGAGCTTGGCGAAGGTGAGGATCGCGAGCGCCACGAGGATCACCGCGGCGGCGACGGTCCAGCCGATCTCGAGCCGCGTGTTGCCGCGGATCTGGGCGGGCACGGCGCCCTTGCGGGCCCGGAACTTGATCAGGGCATAGATCATCGCCCCCACCACCGCCACGAAGATCACGAGCGCTATGTAGAGGGTGACCTTGTAGAGGCTGTCGATCTGGTTCGCGTTCGGCGAGCCACCCGACTCAGGAGTGAAGAAGGCGAGCAGTGACGGGGCGAGGTGTCCCAAGGCGGCGGGGATTCTATTCAGGCGTGGACGCCACGCGCTTGATGACGTTTGCCACGAGCCCCCTATCGACCCGAGAAGCGGGCCGGGCGCTTCTCCACGAAGGCCATCGCGCCCTCCAGGAAGTCGGCGCTGCCCGCCATCTCCTGCTGGATCCGGGCCTCCAGCTCGAGCTGCTCCTCCATCCGCGAGTACAGCCAGTTGTTGAGCTGGCGCTTGGTGCCCGCGTAGGAGCTCGTGGGCCCGGCCGCGAGCCGGCCGGCGAGGGCTCCTGCCTGGGAGGCGAGCTCCTCGTCCGGGACGACACGGTTGATCAGGCCCCACTCCAGTGCCCGCTCGGCCGGCAGGCGCTCGCCGAGCATCGACAGCTCGCTGGCCCGGGCCATCCCCACGCGGGTGGGCACGAACAGCGAGGAGCCGCCGTCGGGGACGAGTCCGATGTTGACGAAGGCGAGCAGGAAGTAGGCGCTCTGCGCCGCCATGATCAGATCGCAGCACAGCGCCAGCGAGCAGCCGATGCCGACCGCGGGGCCGTTGACCTGCGCGAGGACGGGCTTGGGGATCTGGCGGATCGCCCGCATGATCGGGTGGTAGAGCTCGGTCAGCGTGCGGTAGACGTCGGGACGCCCCTCGGCCGTGGTTTTCCCCCCGCTGACGTCCTTCAGGTCGGCCCCGGAGGAGAAGGCGCGGCCGGCGCCGGTGACCACGATGGCCCGCACCCCGTCGTCCTCGGCGGCGCCGTCGAGCGCCGCCAGCAGGTCGGCGCCGAGCTGGGCGTTCCAGGCATTCAGCGCCGCGGGCCGGTTGAGCTCGACGGTGGCGACCCCGTCACCCAGCCTCAGGTTGACCGTCTCAAGCTCGATCTTCGACTCGCTCATGGGTCTCCTCTCCTCGTGGGAGGTCGTGGACTGGCGTCGGCCCGAGGATCGCCTTGCGGCCTCCGGCGAGGATTGATCCTATGGTGTGAGGTGTGAGACGGCCTGTGATCGCGATATGTGCACCCCTCGAGAGCGCGAGATGGGGAGTGTGGGATCAGCAGGCTGCGCTGATGCCGGTCAGCTACATCGAGGCCGTGCAACATGCGGGGGCGATCGCGGTGATCCTCCCCCCCGACGAGGCCGTGACCCGGGAGCCAAAGCAGATGCTGAGCCTGATCGACGGCCTGATGCTCGTCGGCGGTGCCGACCTCGACCCGGCCTCCTACGATCACGAGCCTCACTCCGAGACGGTCGAGACCGTGCCCGAGCGGGACGCGTTCGAAATCTCCCTCACCCGCTCGGCGATCGAGCACGACGTGCCCGTGCTGGGGATCTGCCGGGGGATGCAGCTGATCAACGTCGCCTGCGGCGGGACCCTGCTCCAGCACCTTCCGGAGCATCTCGGTCACGAGGAGCACCGGCGGGTGCTCGGCTCCTTCGACGGCTCCGACCACGACGTCATCCTGGCCGAGGGCTCGCTCGCCGCGCTCGCCGCGGGAGAGGTCTCGCACTCGACCAAGTCCCACCACCACCAGGGCGTGGACCGGGTGGGCGACGGGCTCGTGGTGAGCGGCTACTCGACCCTCGATGAGCTGCCGGAGGCGATCGAGCTGCGCGACAGGCGCTTCGTGCTCGGCGTGCAGTGGCACCCGGAGGCCGACCCGGCGAGCTCGGTCATCGAGGCCTTCGTGGAGGCGGCCGGCGAACGGTCCCCGCGGATGGTCCTCGCCGAGGCCGAGGACTCCCCCTAACAGCGCAGAACCCCGGCATATACTTCGGCCGCAGTGCGGCTGTCGACGGCGATCAGAGCAACCGCCTGGGGGATCGTGATCGCCGGTGTCGCGGCTCCACTGGCACGCCGGCGGCTGCGGGCGCCCTCCGTGCTGGTGCAGAGCGTCGCCTACGCCGCGCCTCTAGCCCTGAGCGTGGCGGCGCGGCGCACCCGTGCTCGCGACGTGGCGGTCTGCGGACTGCAGATGTGGGCCTACACGGCCGCCTACAAGACGCCGCACGACGACCCCGACGCCCAGGCGAGCCGGGTCCAGATCTCCTACCCCATCGTCGCCGACAGGGTCCTCGGCCTCGGCCAGCTGCCGACCGTCCGCCTGCAGCGTGCGCTGGCGCACCAGGGCCCGGAAGGCCCCGAGTGGGACGGTCTCGATCGCGTCCTGGTGTGGGCCCACTGGTCGTGGTTCATGTTCCCCCACGGGACGCTCGTCTATCTGCTCCTGCGCCACCCGCAGCGCTTCCCCCGGGCGGCCGTGTTGACCTACTCGGTGTTCAACCTCGGAGCGTGCGCCTACTGGCTGCTCCCGACTGCTCCGCCGTGGTATGCGGCGGGTGCGCGGGAGGAGAGAGGGAGCGACGGGGCGGTCGAGGTGCGTCGGATGATGGTCGAGTACGGGGAGGAGTTCTGGAGAGACGGCTGGGGCTCGCTCTACAGTGTGTTCGGAGGCAACCCCCTGGCCGCGATGCCCTCTCTGCACTTCGCCACATCCGTGATGGCCGCACTCCTGCTTGCCGAGGGCGGCCCCGTCGCGGGCGCCGTGGGCTTCGCCTACACCGCCACGCTCGGCTTCGCCCTCGTGTATCTTGGCGAGCACTACGTCGTGGACCTGATCGCCGGCGCTGCGCTGACGCTGGCGGTGCGGCGGATCGGGCCGCGGGCCGGGCCGACGATCGAGCGACTCGGCCGGGTGCTCGCCGCGCTCGAGGCCGTCGCTCACGAGGCGGCCTGAAACGGGAGGGGTGGCGGATCAGGGCATGAGTGGGGGGGAGCGCAGAGCGGCATGAGCTCGGGGGAGCCAGGAGCAGGGCCCGGGGGGGACCTCCGCGAGCCTCGGCTCGAGGGACGGGGGACGGCTGCGGGCGCGATCGCCGAGCCGATGCCCCGTGCGCGGCTCACGCAACGACGGGTGGTCGCCTCCGGGGTGTTCGTCGCCTCGGGTGTGGCGTTCCTGTACCTCGTGCTGCCGAAGCTCGCCGGCCTCGGCACGGCCGCCCACAGGATCGAGCGGGGCGACAGCTGGTGGATCGCGATCGGCGTGCTGCTCGAGCTGCTGTCCTTCGCGGGCTACGTGGTCCTGTTTCGGTCGGTGTTCGTGCGCGACGAGAAGCGGTTCGGTTGGCGGGAGGGCCAGGAGCGGTTCGGTTGGCGGGAGAGCTACCAGATCACGATGTCCGGGCTGGCCGCCACCCGGCTGTTCGCCACGGCCGGCGCGGGCGGGGTGGCGCTCACCGCCTGGGCGCTCCGGCGCTCGGGGATGGAGCCGAGGATCGTGGCGTGCCGGATGGTCGCCTTCCTCGTGCTTCTGTACGGGATCTACGCCGGCTCGGTACTGATCGACGGCGTCGGCCTCGCCGTCGGCCTGTTCCCGGGTGGGGGCTCGTTCGCGATCACGGCGGTGCCGGCGATCGTCGCCGGCCTCCTGCTCGCCCTCGGCGTGGCCGTGGCGCTGCTGCCGGAGGACATCGAGCGCCGGCTCGGGGACTGGTCCTCGGGCTCGGGGCGTCTCGGTCCGTTTCTGGCCACCGCGGCGACCGTGCCGGCGCTCGCGAGCAGCGGATTGCGCACAGCGGCCGGTCTGGTGCGCTCGCGCGACCCCGGTCTGCTCGGCGCGCCCGCCTGGTGGGGGTTCGACATCGGGGTGCTGTGGGCGATGTTCCACGCCTTCGGCTCGCCTCCCCCGTTCACGGTGATCGTGATGGCCTACTTCCTGGGGATGCTCGGCAACCTGCTGCCGCTTCCCGGCGGCCTCGGGGGCGTGGAGGGTGGCATGATCGGCGCGTTCGTCGCTTTCGGGGTCGACTTCAACCTCGCTGTCCTCGCCGTGCTCTCCTACCGCGCGATCTCCTTCTGGCTGCCCACGATTCCGGGTGCCGTGGCCTACTTCGGGCTGCGCCGGACCGTCGCCCGCTGGCGGGACGAGCAGGTCTCCTCGACGGTGGCCGGCACGAGGGCGCCGGTGGAGCCCGCGGGCGTGCTCCAGAGCTCCTGACCGGGCGCCACCGATCAGACTGGCCCTTGCTATGCTTTACAAAGTGAAGTGACTCGATTCCGAGCAACGCCCGGGGCGTGGGGCGGAGGGGTCGAAGACCCGACACGCTCCCCGGCGGCGCGGGAGCATCGGCACGGGCGGGGAAACCGGCAAGAATTGGAGATGAGATGGGCGACGTCGAGAACGTGATCATCATCGGCAGCGGCCCGGCGGGCTACACGGCAGCGCTGTACACGGCCCGGGCGAACCTCAGCCCGCTGGTGGTCGAGGGCTTCGCCTGGGGTGGTCTGCTGCAGCAGACCACCGACGTCGAGAACTACCCGGGCTTCCCCGAGGGCGTGATGGGGCCCGAGATGATGCAGCGGTTCCGCGCCCAGGCCGAGCGCTTCGGGGCGAAGCTGCTGACCGACCAGGCCGATCGCGTGCAGCTGGCGAGCGAGCCGGGAGGGCTGCACAGCGTCTGGGTCGGCGACGACGAGCACCGTGCTCGGACTGTCGTGCTGGCGATGGGCGCCGAGCACAAGAAGCTGGGGATCGTCGGGGAGGAGGAGCTCGCGGGACGGGGCGTGAGCTACTGCGCCACCTGCGACGCCGCCTTCTTCAAGGGCGCTCCGACGATCATCGTCGGCGGAGGGGACTCGGCGATGGAGGAGGCGATCTTCCTGT
>DATFZP010000022.1:0-2381 GCA_035314405.1 Solirubrobacteraceae bacterium
TGCTATTCGCCTTCCCGGCGTTCGCGCAGACGACGAGTCAGCCCCCCGTCGTCTCCGTGCTCTCGGTCCCGCTCGCGGTGATCGCCATGCTCGGACTCATCTCGGCGTACGTCGCTCAGGGCGCGACGACCGGGAGCGTGCTCGGTCTCTTCACGATCTCGCCGAAGGTCATCCCGTACCTCTCGGTCGTCGGGACCTTCCTGGCGACGCTCGTCACGCAGCTCTCGATTGCGGCGGCTGCCAACGCGCTCACCGGCGCGGCGGTCTTCAATGCGATCGTGGCCGCCTTCTACATGCTGGTCGCGCCCGCGACCGGCTCGGCGATCCGGCACCACATCGACACACCGAAGGTGCGTGAAGAGATCATCGCGGCGAGCATCCGGCCGCCGCCGCCACCGAAGGTGCCCCCGGCGGTCGTGGGGGCGATGCTGGTGACATTCGCGTTCGTCCTGTTGGGCTGCAACACGCCCTTGTGGCAGCAGATCGAGACGACCGTCGAGACGGACCTCAAGAGCGGTGTTCTTCTCAGCGACATCGAAACCGCGGTCGCCGCGCTCGACCCGGCGCTGGCGTCGATCGCCGGCGCTGTCGACGTGGCGATCCAGGACATCATCAACTACCTGGTGGCGAACGGCAGCCTGACTGCGGCCCAGCTCGCGAACGCCGAGAGCGTCAAGGTGGAGATCAAGGCGAAGCTCGCCAAGTTGAGCGCCGTCGACAGGGCGGTGCTGAAGGATCGTCGATCGGAGTTCGTGGTGTCGCCCGAAGTCGTGCGCCTCGTCGCGTCGGAGCTCGCTCGATGAGCCTCCACCACTACGCGAAGCGCTCGAAGCGGACCGCGATCGAGCACGCGGCGGCCCGAGCGTCCGGTTCCGGCCCTTGGACCGTCCCTGCGCTCTGCGCGCACTACGGCCTGACCGCCGGCTCGTTCCCCGGCGGCGGCACGATCGGGATCCTCGAACTCGGGGGTGGCTGGGTCGAGTCGGACATGGTGACGTTCTTTGGCGGCATCGGGCAGCCGGTGCCGACGATCAATGACGTCTCGGTGGACGGGACCAAGAACGCAGGCGCGAACGGGGGCGACGCCAGTGTCGAGGTCGCGCTCGACATCCAGGTGGCGGCCGCGGTCTACCAGTACCTGACGGGCAAGAAGGCCGTGGTCGAGATGCTCTGGTCGCAGGGGATCGACACGGCGGCGCTCAAGTCGGCGAGCCTCGGTCACGCCGTGTGCTCCTGCTCGTGGGGCAACTTCGAGTCGGCGTGGTCGGCGGTCGACCTCGCCGCGATGCAGGCCGCGCTCGTCACGTGCACGGGTGCCGGCACGACGTTCTTCGCGGCCAGCGGCGACAACGACGCGGACGACGGCGACGGGACCAGTCAGCCGTCGGTCGACGCTCCGGCGTCCTGCCCGAACGCGGTCGCGTGCGGGGGGACCTCGACACCGCAGTCGGGGCCGAGCGTCATCTGGAACAACAACCCCGGCAACCCGAACGGGGAGGGAACGGGCGGGGGCTATAGCCAGACGTTCCCGTTTCAGTCTTTCTGTACGGGGCCGACGGGACCGGGTCGGATGGTCTCCGACGTAGCCTCGAACGCGGATCCCGACACCGGGTTCTCCATCGTCGAGGGCGGTCAAGCCCAGGTCGTCGGCGGCACGAGCGCGGCGGCGCCGTTCTGGGCCGGGTTCTTCGCGGCCCTGGGCCCGAAGGGTAAGGGCTTCGTCAACGCGAAGCTGTGGGCCAACGAGGGAGCCTTCGTACCCGTCACGTCGGGGACCAACGGCGACTACGGGGCTGCCGTCTGCTGCGGGCTCGGGACGCCATCGGGCGCGACCGCGTCGGCACTGAGTGGATCGGCGCCGGCGCCGGCGCCCCCCGCGCCCGTCCCGACCCCCTCGGGCCTCCTGACGGCCGCCCAGGTGACCGCGGTGCAAGGCGCGATGACCGCGGTCCTTGGCGGACAGCTCGCCCTGATGGAGAAGACTCAAGTCGCTCCCCTCCTGGCCGCCGCCATCACGGCGCTCGGCCCGGTGCCGGCGTGAGTCGCGTCCTCTGCCTCGCCGCTGCGCTGGCACTCTCCAGCGCGGCGGCGTGCAAGACCCCGACGACCCCTCCGGTACCGGGGGCCACGACGCCCGCGTTGGTGGCGTCCGAACTCGTCGAGGCCGGGTGCATTCTTCCGTCCTCCACGCTCGCGGCGTCGACACAAGCCGAAGCTCAGAGCGATGCGGCGCCGCGGTGGATGCTCTGCATGCTCGAGGGTGGCTCTGTCGCGGCCTGCGGCACCCCGTGTGGGGACGCGAGTCCGTAAAATTCGACTCACCGAAAATCCAGGACACGGACGGAGCGCGGGTGTTGTAGGCTCTCGGCCGAGATCGCCGT
>DATFZP010000023.1:0-6419 GCA_035314405.1 Solirubrobacteraceae bacterium
TTCGCATCCCCTCCCGAGCTCAGCAGGAGACTGTTCGACGTCGCCCGAGCCGCCGCCGAGAAGGCGAACAAGACCCCAGGCGGCCTCGGGCTCGTCGCATACAAAAACCCGCGCCGCGGAAACTACTTCGAAGCCGAGGCCGTCTACAGCGAAGAGATGCCCGACACACAACGCGGAGCATGCCCCGAGCTGTTCGGGCCCGCCGGCGAAGAACTCGGCCAGAACAGAGCGATCGAACCTGGACAGGGATCACCGAGCTGCGCCGGGCAGCCCGGCACCGAAGGCGACTTCCTCACCGCCTACGGATCGCCGCGGCCGAACGTCGAACCGATGCTGCTGCAGGTCGGCATCGCCTGCCAGCTGGACGCGCTCTCCGGCGGCGTGCTCTCCCTCGCACATCTCGCCAGCGCCGTTTACGGCCACCGCGGCTACTGAGATCCACGCCGGCGGGCTCCCCCGTCGAACACCGACCGCCGCACACGCGGCCCCGGCCGTGAATATTTGGCCAGAGGGGGTTGACGAATAAGGTTTGGTACCTAAACTTTCGGTACCGAATGTCTTCCCCGACGACAGCCGAGCCGCTCCACTCCCCGGCCGCCTCCGACCGCATCGAGCCTTACGTGTGGAAGATCGCCGGGGTGGTGATCCTCGGGATGATCATGTCGATCCTCGACACGACGATCGTCAACGTCGCCCTGCACACGCTCGGCCACGACCTGCACAGCTCGATCGCCCAGATCCAGTGGGTCGTGACCGGGTACCTGCTGTCGCTGGCCGCGGTGATCCCGATCACCGGATGGGCGGCCCGTCGTTACGGGGCCAAGCAGGTGTACATGACGTCCCTCGTGCTGTTCACGATGGGCTCCGCCCTGTGTGCGATCGCGACCTCGACGACCGAGCTGGTGCTCTTCCGGGTCCTGCAGGGAGCCGGGGGAGGGATGATCATGCCGGTCGCCCAGCTGATCATGGCCCAGGTGGCGGGCCCCAAGCGGATGGGGCGGGTGATGGGCATCGTGGCGATGCCGGCGATGCTCGGCCCGATCCTCGGACCGGTGCTGGGCGGAGTGATACTCCAGGGGCTGCACTGGTCGTGGATCTTCCTCGTGAACGTCCCGATCGGCGTGCTCGCCTTCATCGCCGGCTGGCGGACGATCCCCCACACCGACTCGGGTGAGGCCGGTCGCCTCGATGTGGTCGGCCTGGTGCTGCTCTCGACGGCGTCCACGTCCGTCGTCTATGGCCTGTCCCAGCTCGCCACCAACACCAGCCTGACGGCGCCCGGGGTGACCGTCCCGATCCTCGCGGGTGTGCTGCTGACGGGAGCCTTCTGCTGGCACGCCCTGCACGTGGAGCGGCCCCTGCTCGACATCCGGCTGTATGCCAACCGGGTCTTCGCGGCCGCCTCCTTCACCACCTTCGGGCTGGGCGCCGCCCTGTTCGGGGCGATGATCCTCGTCCCCCTCTACTACCAGGAGGTCCGCCACGAGAGCCTGATCGTGACCGGGCTGCTCGTCGGACCGCAGGGACTGGGGATGCTGGTCGCGATGCCGATCGCCGGTCGCCTCACCGATCGCTTCGGCGGCGGGAGGGTGGCGCTGTGCGGCGTCTCGGTCCTGTGCCTCGGCACGATCCCCCTCGGCTTCGTCGGAGCGAGCACCTCGATCCTGGCGATCTCGGCCGTGCTGCTCGTGCGAGGGGTGGGCATCGGGTTCTCCTTCATGCCGGCGATGACCGCGGCGTTCGCCTCGCTGCGCCCCGATCAGCTCTCCGACGCCACTCCCCAGCTGAACGTCCTGCAGCGGATCGGGGGGGCGATCGGCACGGCGGTGCTCGCCGTCGTGCTCCAGCGGGCGAGCGGGACGGCGCCGTCGCCCACACACCTCTCGGGGGCCTTCGACACGGCCTACTGGTGGTCGCTGGGGATCGTCGTGTGGGCGCTGATCCCCTGCGTGGTGCTGCTGCGCGCCGAGAACCCCCGCACCCGCCTCAGTCCCGCGGCCGCCAACGCCGAGGCGGCCGCCGAGCCGCTGGGGGTCTAGCCGCGATGGCCGCCCCCACCGCCGCCGAGGCCGCCCCCGCCGGGGCCCAGGCCGCCCCCGCCGAGGCGAAGACGGCCCCGGCGACGAGGAAGGCCGCTCCCGAGGCCGGCGTTCAGCGCTCGGAGCGCCTGGAGGAGCTGGGCCTCGCCTTCCGGCGGGTGTTCCGCACCCTGAACCGGCTCCGAGGGCGTGACACCCACCTCGGCGGCTCGGAGATCAGCCACGCCCAGTTCGAGCTGCTGATCGAGCTGCAGGAGCGAGGAGAGCTGCCCGCCGGGGAGCTCGCGGCGGCCGCCCGCCTGGCCCCGGGAACCGTCACCCAGATGCTCGACCACCTCGCCGCCTGCGGCCACGTCGAACGGGTCCGCTCGAAGACCGACCGGCGGGTGGTGGTCTCGCGGCTGACCCCTCAGGGGGAGCGGAAGATCGAAGCCAAGCGGGCGGCCTGGAAGGAGCGCTGGGACGAGGCCCTCGAGGGGGTCGGCCCCCGCGATCTCCTCGCCGCCACACGCGTGCTCGAGCGGCTCGCGGAGATGCTCGAGGATGCCCCTCCGGCGGCCGCGTGCGACCACCCCGAGGAGGCCTGAAAGCGCCGCTGCAGACCGGCGGCGCGCCAGGGGCCCTCTGCTATAGTCGGGATCGCGCCGTGGGCAGGACGCGTTGCATGAGCATGCCCCCGCGGAGCCGGATTTTCAAGATGGAGACCTCGAGCAGATAACGACGCGGACCGGTCCGAACCAGACCAGCAGCGCGCGTGGGCCCGAGGGGCCCATTTTTTTTCCCCAGACCGCACCCCCCAACCCCGAGACCCCGAGCGATGCCACGTAAGTTCTCACTCCAAGACACCCGAAACATCGGGATCATGGCCCACATCGACGCGGGCAAGACGACGACGACCGAGCGCATCCTCTACTACACCGGGCGCACCTACAAGATCGGCGAGGTGCACGAGGGCGCGGCGGTGATGGACTGGATGGAACAGGAGCAGGAGCGGGGCATCACGATCACCTCCGCGGCCACCACCGCCGAGTGGAAGGGCCACCGGATCAACATCATCGACACACCCGGCCACGTCGACTTCACGGTCGAGGTCGAGCGCTCGCTGAGGGTCCTCGACGGGGCGATCGCCCTGTTCGACTCGGTCGCCGGGGTGGAGCCCCAGTCGGAGACCGTGTGGCGGCAGGCCGACAAGTACCACGTGCCGAGGATCGCCTACATCAACAAGATGGACCGCACGGGAGCCGACTTCGACAAGGGCGTGGAGACGATGATCGACCGCCTCGGCGCCCACCCCGTGCCGATCCAGCTGCCGATCGGCGCCGAGGGCGACTTCGAGGGAGTGGTCGACCTCGTGGCGATGAAGGCGATCGTCTACAGGGACGAGATGGGCAAGGAACAGGAGGTCGTGGAGATCCCCGAGCGCCTGCAGGAAGCCGCCGCCCAGGCTCGTGAGCACCTGCTGGAGGAGGTCTCCCACTACGACGACGGGCTGCTCGAGCTCCTGCTCGAGGAAGCGGAGATCCCCGAGGACGCGCTCAAGCAGGCGATCCGCCACGCGACCCTCTCGACGAGGCTGACCCCCGTGCTGTGCGGATCGTCGTTCAAGAACAAGGGAGTCCAGCCGCTGCTCGACGCGGTCATCGACTACCTCCCCTCGCCGCTTGACGTTCCGCCCGTGGTGGGCACCGAACTGATCAAAGGCGAGGAGCAGGAGCGGGAGGTCATCCGCCACGCCGACGACTCCGAGCCGTTCGCCGCGCTCGCGTTCAAGATCGCCGCCGACCCCTACGTCGGCAAGCTCACCTATTTCCGCGTCTACTCGGGCCACCTGCAGGCGGGCTCGCGGGTGCTGAACGTCAGCAGCGGGCGCACGGAGCGGATCGGGCGCATCCTGATGATGCACGCCAACGAGAGGGAGGAGGTCGAGGAGGTCTACGCGGGCGACATCGCAGCCGCGGTGGGGATCAAGCAGGTGATCACCGGTGACACCCTCGCCGCCCCCGACCACCCGATCCACCTCGAGAACATCATCTTCCCCGAGCCGGTGATCAAGGTCGCGGTGGAGCCCAAGACGAAGGTCGACCAGGAGAAGATGTCGATCGCCCTCGGCCGCCTCGCCGAGGAGGACCCGACCTTCCAGGTGCGCACCAACGAGGAGACCGGCCAGACGGAGATCTCCGGGATGGGCGAGTTGCACCTGGAGGTGCTCGTCGACCGCATGAAGCGGGAGTTCGGGGTCGAGGCCAACGTGGGACGCCCCCAGGTCTCCTACCGGGAGACGGTGAGGGGGTCCGTCGAGAAGATCGAGGGCAAGTTCGTACGCCAGACCGGCGGGTCGGGTCAGTTCGGGGTCGTCTACATCGATCTCGAGCCGGCCCCCGGGGACGGCTTCGAGTTCATCAACAAGATCAAGGGGGGCTCGGTTCCCTCCGAATACATCCCCGCCGTCAAGAAGGGCGTCGAGGAGGCGCTCGAGAACGGCGTCAAGGCCGGCTACCCGATGGTCGACGTGAGGGTCACGCTCGTGGACGGCAAGTACCACGACGTGGACTCCTCGGAGATCGCCTTCAAGGTCGCCGGGTCGATCGCCTTCAAGGAGGCCGCCCGGAGGGCCAAACCGGTCCTGCTCGAGCCGATCTTCGCGGTCGAGGTGGTGACGCCGGAGGAGTTCCTCGGCGACGTCATCGGCGACCTCAGCCGCCGCCGCGGACGGGTCGAGGGTCAGGAGCGCAGGGGCAACGCCCTCGCGGTCACCGCCCAGGTCCCCCTCAGCGAGATGTTCGGCTATGCCACCGACCTGCGCTCCAACACGCAGGGCCGGGCGACGTACACGATGCAGTTCGAGGCCTACGAAGAGGTCCCGCCGAACATCGCCGAGAAGATCGTCGAACAGCGGACGGGAGAGCCGGTGCCCGCCTAGCCGCCGGCCGACCGGTCAGTGGGTCGGCAACAGAGCACGGGCACCAGCGTCGGGCAGCAGTCAAGGAACACCGCATTTAGATAGATTTCTGAGGTTCGCCCTCACCGGGCGGACATACAAGTCGATACAGGAGCGAGTCAAAAGTGGCGAAGGAGAAGTTCGAGCGCGATAAGCCGCACGTCAACGTCGGGACCATCGGTCACATCGACCATGGCAAGACGACGCTGACCGCTGCCATCACCACGGTGCTGGCGGAGAAGGGAGGCGCAGAAGCCCGGAGCTTCGAGGAGATCGACAACGCGCCCGAGGAGAAGGAACGCGGGATCACGATCGCCACTTCCCACGTCGAGTACCAGACGGAGAACCGTCACTACGCCCACGTGGACTGTCCCGGTCACGCCGACTACGTCAAGAACATGATCACCGGTGCAGCCCAGATGGACGGGGCGATCCTGGTGGTCTCGGCGGCCGACGGCCCGATGCCCCAGACGCGTGAGCACATCCTGCTCGCACGCCAGGTGGGTGTCCCCTACATCGTCGTGTTCCTCAACAAGGCGGACATGGTCGACGACGAGGAGCTGCTCGAGCTGGTCGAGGTCGAGGTCCGGGAGCTGCTCAGCGAATACGACTTCCCCGGAGACGACATCCCCTTCATCGTCGGCTCGGCGCTGAAGGCGCTGGAGGGCGACGAGCAGTCCAAGGAGAAGATCCTCGAGCTCGCGGCGGCCCTCGACACCTACATCCCCGAGCCGGTGAGGGAGCTCGACAAGCCGTTCCTGATGCCGGTCGAGGACGTCTTCTCGATCACCGGCCGCGGCACCGTGGCGACCGGACGCGTCGAGCAGGGGATCGTGAACACCGGTGACACGGTGGAGATCGTCGGCGTCCACGACACCACCAGCACGGTGGTGACCGGCGTGGAGATGTTCCGCAAGATCCTCGACCAGGGGCAGGCCGGGGACAACGTCGGCTGCCTGCTACGTGGCACCAAGCGCGAGGAGATCGAGCGCGGGCAGGTGCTGTGCAAGCCGGGGTCGATCACTCCCCACACCAAGTACAAGGCCGAGGTCTACGTCCTGAAGAAGGAGGAGGGCGGGCGTCACACACCGTTCTTCACCGGCTACCGCCCGCAGTTCTACTTCCGCACCACAGACGTCACCGGGGTGGCGAAGCTGCCCGAGGGCGTCGAGATGGTCATGCCCGGCGACAACGTCCAGATGGAGATCGAGCTGATCCAGCCGATCGCCATGGATCAGGGCCTGCGGTTCGCCATCAGGGAGGGTGGACGCACGGTCGGCTCTGGCGTGGTCACGGAGATCATCGAGTAGTACCCCGCGCGCGGGGCGGAGAGACGGCCTGCGCGCATACTGACAGTCCGATACGAACAGTTCGCGAAGGCCCGCAGCAGCGGTGCGGCCGCGAAGCCGCCCTTTAGGGCACCGGCACCAGAGCGGCGCCGG
>DATFZP010000024.1:0-4190 GCA_035314405.1 Solirubrobacteraceae bacterium
CCGGCCCAGTAGCCGGTGTTCAGTCCGAGCTTGAGCGCGCCGGCCATCGCGCGAGACTATAGTGTCAGCCCCGATCAAGGAGGGGACATGGCTGTAGCGACTGGGGTCTTGAGCGAGACGCGCAGGCGTACGCTGGAGGCGGTGTGCGACACGTTCGCGCCATCGCTGGAGGTGGATCAGGGGAGCGCCGCAGAGAAGGAGTTCTTCGCCCGCCCGGCATCCGATCTCGGGGTCGCCGCCCAGATCGAGGGCCTGCTGGCGGCCTCGGCCATGCCGGAGGAGATCGAGGCTCTCGGCGAACTGCTCGACGCCTTCGCCGCACACGGCATCGAGGGCCTCCCGCTCGCGGGCCGCGAGGAGCTGCTCAGGCAGACAGCGGCATCGAGCCCCGCCGCGAAGTTCGGGGTGCGCCAGCTTCGGGGCCTGACGTTCCTGTTCTTCTACGGCCTTCCCGACGAGAACGGCCACAACCCCAACTGGGACGCGCTCGGATACCCGGGCCCGCTGTCGGCGCCCCCGTCTGCCGAGCAGGCACCGAAGACGATCGCGATCGAGCCGATCGCCGGCGAATCCGCATCCCTGCAGGCGGACGCCTGCGTGATCGGATCGGGAGCCGGAGGAGGAGTGCTCGCCGCGGAGCTCGCGATGGCCGGCAAGTCGGTGGTCGTGCTCGAGATGGGCGGCTACCGCAACGAGGCCGACTTCAAACAGCTCGAGCTCCCGGGCATGTTCGAGCTCTACCTCGGGGGAGGGCTGGCCGCCTCGGAGGACGGCTCGATCGCGATCCTCGCCGGCTCGACCCTGGGTGGCGGGACGGTGGTCAACTACATGAACTGCATCCGCACCCCCGAGCACATCCGTCGCGAGTGGGCCTCGATGGGCGTGGAGGGCATCGACGAGCAGGACTACGACCGCCACATCGATGCTGTGTGGAAGCGCCTCGGCGTCAACGACACCGCCACCTCGCAGAACCGGACGCACAAAAAGATGATCCAGGCGTGTGAGGAGCTGGGGTATTCCCACCGGCCGCTCACCCGCAACACCGACGTCAGCTGCGAGGATCCGGCCGTCTGCGGGTACTGCTACGCCGGCTGTCAGAAGGGCTGCAAGCAGTCGACGATGAAGACCTTTCTGCAGGACGCCTCTGACGCGGGAGCCCGCGTCGTCGTCGGCGCCCGCGCCGAGCGGATCCTGATGAAGGACGGCCGCGCCGTGGGGGTGCAGGCGACGGTCACCCACGCCGACTCCTCGACCACCACGCTCACCGTGGAGGCGCCGACCGTGGTCGTGGCCGCCGGCGCGATCGAGTCGCCGGCACTCCTGCTGCGCTCGGGCATCGGCGGGCCGGCCGCAGGGAGGCACCTGCGACTGCACCCCGCCTCGCTCGTGGTCGGCATCTACGAGCAGCCGATCGAGGGATGGATCGGCCAGATCCAGTCGGCCCTGTCGGACCAGTTCACAAGGATCGAGGGGGAGCACGGCTTTCTGATCGAGGCGACCACGGTCGCCCCGGCGATCGTCGCGATGTCGCTCCCGTGGGAGGACGGGCTATCCCACAAGCGGCTGCTCGGCGGCAAGCTCCGCCACTTCGCCCCGTTCATCTCGGTCGCCCGCGACCACGGCGAGGGGCAGATCGTGATCGACGCCCACGGCCGGGCCGTCACCCGCTGGTCCTTCGCCGATGAGATCGACGCGCGGATGTTCCGCCGGGCGATGGTCGAGCTCGCGAAGCTCCACCGGGCCGCCGGGGCGAGGGAGATGATCACCCTCTACCAGCGTCCGGCGGTGAAGTGGACCGAGGGGGAGGACTTCGACGCGTTCCTCGAGCAGATCGAGACGGGGTCGCTGATGGCCAACGACATCGCCGCCTTCACCGCCCACCAGATGGGCTCCTGCCGGATGGGCTCGGACCCCGCGGAGTCAGTCGCGGACGGACGCGGCGAGCTGCATGACGCCAGGGGCGTGTGGATCGGCGATGCATCCGCCTTCCCGACCGCCCCGGGCGTGAACCCGATGATCTCGATCATGTCCCTCGCTCACCGCACCGCGGAGAACATCCTCGCCGGATGAGGGCCGGCGCTCGGCCGGCCAAGCGGGTGAGACTTGCCCGTGAGCTCATCACAGCGGCGCGAGGCGGTCACCGCTCGGCGCCCGGCGCCCCCGCCTCCTTGCGGGCTCAACGACAACGGGGCGAGGGCGACCGTCTCGGCGGTCGGCCCCCGCCCCGCAGGCGGTGCTTGATCAGACCGGCAGCCTAGACGACTTCAAGGCTGCCCTTGGCGATTTCGTCGGGGAGCGTCCCCTGGTACTTCCCGCTCTTCAGTTCTTCTCCGACCTTGGTGAATTCTTCACACTGGCCCCCACCGTAGGTGAGGTGGATGCCGCTGAAGGCGTTCGCGATCACCAGCCGCGTGTACTGTTTTTCGTTCTTCCCGCTGCCGGCGATGTACGTTTCGTTGGTGAACGTCGCCTCCGAGAACGGTTCTTCGGGCTTCTTTTCCGCCTTCGTGGGAACCGTCTGCTTCGGCACTTCTATCGTGCAGCCGATCGCGCCGATCTTCACTTCGATCGCGCCGCCGCCGATGCTCGCCACGGCCGCGGCCCCTTCGATTTCGGAGCCGATTTCGACGAAGCCGTTGGCGTGGTATTCGATCGCCAGCGGCGAGCCGAAGTCGGTCTTCAGCCAGATCGGGTTGCTGCCGATCTTCGCTTCGGTCAGGCACTTGCTGAACTTGACTTCGTCGGAGATCGTTTTTGACAATCCGGCGGTGGCGGTGCCTTTTGAGACGGCGCGTTCGCAATGGATCTTGAACGGCCCCAGTTTGAAGCTCTGTTCTTCTTCGCTGACGCCCTTGGTGGCGCCGCCCGTCGAGTTGAATTCCTGCGCCATCGCAGGTGCAGCCATCATGCCCAACGCGCACACGGCCGTGAGCATTCCGATCGTCGTCTTGACGCTTTTCATCGTTCCTTCCCTCTCCTCGTTGTCGCTCGTACGACCCGGTGAATCCGGCGCTCCCCCGCGGCTCCGGATCGAGGGAGGATACAGCAGCGCTCGAGAGCGGACAAATGACAGCTCGGCGAGCACCGGAGCGCGACGCGATCGGGGGGCCGCTCAGCGCTCCACGAGCGCCAGGGTGAAGCCGTCATAGCCCTTGCTGCCCACCGTCTGGATCGTGGTGGCGCTCACCCGTCCGGTCAGGCGCTCCGCCGCGAGCAGCTCGTGGAAGCGGCGCATCCCCAACACCCGGGGGTCCTCGCTGGAGTCCTCCGCGAGCTCGCCCCCGCGGACGACGTTGTCGGTGATGATCAGGCCCCCGGCTCGCACCAGCTGCAGGCCGAGGAGGAAGTAGTCGGGGGTGCCCGGCTTGTCGGCGTCGATGAAGACGAGGTCGAACGGCCCGGCTCCCTCTGCGAGCAGCCGGCGAAGGCCGTCGACCGCCGCTCCGACGCGCACCTCGACCCGGTCTGAGAGGCCCGCGCGGGCGAGGTTGTCGGTGGCCACCTCGGCGTAGGCGGGCTCGAGCTCGAGGCTGACGAGACGTCCGCCGGGGAGGAGGGCCCGCGCGAGCCAGATCGTGCTGTAGCCGCCGAGGGTGCCGAGCTCGAGGACGCTCCGACAGCCGTGCAGGCGGGCGATCAGGTACAGCAGCTTGCCCTGGGCCGGCGAGACGGCGATCGCGGGAAGGCCGGCGGCGGAGCTCGCTGCGACGGCCTGCTCGAGGACCTCGTCCGGGTCGAGCAGCTGTCGCTCGATGTAGCGGTCCACCCGCCCCCAGAGCTCGCGGCTCATCGCCGGCCGTCCGAGCGCTCCCGCCGGCTCATCAGGGCGATCGGCACCGCCAGGCCGGCCGTCCGCCTGACCGTCGCGATCCGCCGTCCCGGCTGTACGGCCGGGCGGATCGTCCCGACGTGGGGAGCGAAGGCCGCCACCGTCCGATCGAGGTCCTCGGCCAGCAGGGCGAGCCCCCAGAAGCGGGTCGGACGATCCGGGCCACCCGTGCGAGCAAGGACCTCCTCGGGCTCCTGGACGACCTCGAGGATCTCGCTCCCCAGACGGAAGAACGCCTGCCGGGGCGCCCCGGCCGCGGTGGGCTCCTCCCGGATCCGCCTCAGGTCCAGGCCGGCCGCCTGCAGGGCGGCGACAGTGCGGTCGAGGCTGGGCGACATCGCGACTATGTGGTCGATCCCGA
>DATFZP010000025.1:0-3238 GCA_035314405.1 Solirubrobacteraceae bacterium
CGTCGACTGGTTCGAGATGTGGAGCGATTCCTACTGGCGGGAGTACCTCGGCCCGGTGGGGGGGCGCGTGGGCATGCTCGTCCAGCGCCTCTGCGCCCGGGTCCCCCAGCGCGCGTACTGCTTCTCCGAGCTCCACGCCCGCCGTCTGCGCGAGGAGGGCATCCACGGCACCGTGACCGTGCTGCGGGGGCTCTACTCGGGCTCTGCCGCCCCCGAGGCGCCGAGACCGGCCGATCCCATGGTGCTGTTCGCCGGGCGTCTGATCCCCGAGAAGCGGGTGACGCTGGCGGTGGAGGCGATCGCGATCGCCTCCACACGGATCGAGGGCTTGCGGGGCGTGATCCTGGGCGAGGGTCCCGAGGGCCCGGCGCTGAGGGCCGCGATCGCCGAGCACGGGCTCGCGGAGACCGTCTCGGCGCCGGGCTTCGCCGACGGGGAGACGCTCGAGGCGGAGATGGGCCGGGCGATGTGCATGCTGCTCACCTCCCGCCGGGAGGGCTACGGGATGGTCGTCGTCGAGGCCGCCGCCCACGGCACGCCGAGCGTGGTGGTGGCGGGCGAGGACAACGCAGCCGCCGAGCTGATCGTCGAGGGAGTCAACGGCACCGTCGCGCCGCGGCCGGATGCCGAGGCCGTCGCGGAGGCGATCGTACGCATCCACGAGGCCGGTCAATCGCTGCGGAGGGACACCGCCGCGTGGTTCGCAGACAACGCCGAGGCCCTGTCGCTGGAGTCCTCGCTGCGGACCGTGCTCGCCGGCTACTCCAGCGCGCGGGCGTAGCTGGCGAGCGTCAGGCGGGCGGTGCGCTCCCAGGTGAACTCGCGGGCACGCTGAAGGCCGGCGGAGCGCAGCCTCTGCACCGCCGCGGGATCGCCGAGCAGCCTTTCGACGGCCGCGGCGATGGCGGACCGGTCGCGGGGATCGAACAGGAGCGCTGCATCGCCCGCGACCTCCGGCAGCGAGGAGGCGTTCGAGCACGCCACCGGCACCCCCCGCGCCATCGCCTCGAGCACCGGCAGTCCAAAGCCCTCATACAGGGACGGAAAGACGAACCCGTCGGCGAGATCCCACAGGCCCTCGATCTGGGCCTCCGACAGCCACCCCGGAAAGCGCACGTCCTCGCCCACACCGGCGCTCACCGCCAGCTCGCGCAGCTCCTGCTCGTGCCACGTCGGGTACCCGGGCAGCACCAGCAGCGGGCGGCTCCCGGGAGGGATGCTCGCGAGGGCCTCGATCAGCGCCGCGAGGTTCTTGTGGGGCCGCTTTGCCGAGAGGCTGAGCAGCACCCTGCGCCCGTCCAGCCCGAGGCGCTCGCGGGTCTCCCCGGGCGGCGTGGCGGGTTCGCGCCGTAGCGCCCCGAGACCGAGGGGCACCACGTCGACCCGATCGTCGGGGATGCCAAGCAGCGCCACGACGTCGTCGCGGGTGCTGCGCGAGTCCACGATCACGCGGTCGCTGCAACGAGCGGCGGCCGGGACGAGGACCCTCATGCCCCTGTCACGGAGACCGGGGTGGGCGTCCGGGAAGCACGCGTAGATCAGGTCGTGGATCGTCACGACCCGGCGGAATCGGCCCCACACCGGTGCCGTGGAGGCCATGCTGTGGAGCACGTCCACCCCGCTGCGGGCGGCCAGGACCGGCAGCAGCGTCTGCTCGCCGAGGACCCACTGCACGCGCTCGCGAGCGTGCACCGGGACCGTCACGGCAGGCAGGAGCTCCCCCCAGGGTCCGTCCCCGGCGCCCGCCGCCTCGCGGTTGATGAACGCCGTGAAGCGGGTGCCCTCGGGCGCCTCGGCGAGCAGGGCCCGGACCAGCTCGCGCGCGGCGATCTCCATCCCGCCCGTCTCCCCCGGCACGAGGAAGATCAGGTTCAGCCCGACGTGCATTGCGGCAGTGAGGCTAGCCTCCGGTCAGCTTGAGCGCTCCCCTCCCCATCCGCCGCCACCTCCGCCCGCTGCGATGAGCGGCGGGCGGGGGCTGACGATCGGCATCGACGCCCGGGCGGCCGCGGAGGTTCCCGCCGGCCGTGGGCGGGTCGTGCGAGAGCTGCTGCGGGCGCTCGCCGCTCGCGAGGAGGACCATCGCTACATCCTCTACACCCGCCGCGAGTGGCGGGAGGTGGCGCTCGACGAGCGCTTCCGCTGGCGGGAGATCGGCGCGGGGGAGCCGCTCTGGCATCTGCTCGCCGCCCGCGAGGCGAACCGCCGGTGCGATGTCTTCCTGTCGTGCAACTCCTACCTCACGGCCTGGTTCCTGCGGATCCCCTGTGTGCCGATCGTCTACGACCTCGTGGCGTTCGAAACGGGGATGCATCCCAACCGCCGCTCGGCCCTGATCGAGCGCGCCACCCTCGGGGTGGCGGTTCGCCGCTCGCGGGCGTTCATCGCGATCTCCCAGGCCACCGCCGACGCGCTCGCCGCCCGCTATCCGAGCACGGCCGGCCGCACGACGGTGGCGCCGCTCGCGGCCTCCCCGACGCTGCGTCCGGGCGGATCGGCGCAGCCGGTGGCGCTCCCGGCCCCGGGCTTTGTGCTGGCGGTTGGGACGCTCGAGCCGCGCAAGAACCTGCCCCGGCTGGTCGAGGCCTACCGCGCCCTTGATGAGGAGTTGCAGGATCGTCACCCCCTGGTCGTCGTGGGGGCGCTCGGGTGGCGGACGGGAGAGACCCTCACCGCTCTGCAGTCCCTCGGCCGGCGCTGCACGATGCTCGGATTCGTCTCCGACGGCGAGCTCGCGGAGCTGTACGAGCGCTGCGCGGTCTTCTGCTACCCCTCGCTCGGCGAGGGCTTCGGGCTTCCGGTGCTCGAGGCGATGGGCGCGGGGGCGGCGGTGCTCACCTCGAACGTCTCCTCCCTGCCGGAGGTCGGCGGACAGGCGGTCGCCTACGCCGACCCCGCGAGCGTGGAGGACATCGCGGCGGAGCTGGGCTCGCTGCTGGCGGACGGGCCTCGCCGGGCGACCCTCGCCGCCCTCGCCCGCGAGCGTGCCAGGGAGTTCTCCTGGGATCGCTTCGCCGGCCGGGTGCTGTCCACGCTGCAGGAGGCCGCCCGCGGTGTCTGAGCCGCTCGTGAGCGTGGGGATCCCCACCTACAACCGCGCCTCGAGGCTCCGGCGGGCGGCCGACTCGGTGCTCGGCCAGAGCTACGCCGAGCTCGAGCTCGTGATCTGCGACAACGCCTCCGATGACGAGACCGAGGAGGTGTGCCTGGAGCTCAGCCGTGGCGACCCGCGGGTCCG
>DATFZP010000026.1:0-4493 GCA_035314405.1 Solirubrobacteraceae bacterium
AAGGGCAGTGCTAGGTTCGTCCCTGCGATGTTCTCCTGGCTGGCGAAGGCGATCCTCACGCGGAACATGGCCCGGCTGAGGGAAGGCGACTACCGCCCACTGCTGCGCCTGGATGCGAAGGACATCCGCTTCCGCTTCCCCGGCGACAGCTCGTGGGCGGCCGAGATCGACAATCGCGACGACCTCGAGCGGTGGCTGCAGCGATTTGTCGCGACGGGCCTGAAGATCTATCCGCACGAGGTCATCGCCCAGGGGCCACCGTGGAACACCACCCTCTGCGTGCGTGGCACCGATCACCTCGACACCGAGGACGGTCGCGTGTATGAGAACCGCTACGTGATCTGGGGGCGAATGGCCTGGGGCCTGCTGCGGGAGTACGAGGTCTACGAGGACACCCAGGCGAGCACGGCACTCGACGAGTACCTCTTCCGCCGCGAGCACGCCCCCGGAGGAGCACCGGGATCGCCCCGATGACCTGCCGGCGGCTCACCAGGGGTCCCCTGCATGAGATCGGAGGATCGTGAGATGGCCTTATCGTTGCCTTAACACCGGTTAATCCCTGACTCATCCCGGACTGCTTCACTGAGATGCTCTGTCCACTACTCCGAGGGATCCACGTGAAAGCGCTATCGAGTAGGAAGCTTGCTGTCGCCGCCGTCGGTCTGGTCCTGCTGGGGGGTGGCGCCGCGGCCGTTGCCGCCACGCACAGCTCTTCCGGCCTGGGGCGTCAGGGCTATATCGACGATCTGGCCAAGCATCTCGGCGTCTCGCCCGGTGCCCTTGCCGCTGCGATGAGGGCCGCCGGGGACGAACAGATCGAGGCGGCGGTGGCGGCAGGGCGGATAACCCAGTCCCAGGCCGATGTCCTCAAGCAGCGCGCCGGGCGGCGAGGTGGGGCTCCCCTGCTCGGCTACGGGTTCGCCGCGGGCAGGCTTGGCCCGGGCGGCGCCGCGGCACAGTACCTGGGGATCAACCGTGCGACGCTCCGCAGTGAGCGCCTGTCCGGAAAGTCCCTGGCCCAGATCGCGTCCTCGACGCCTGGGAAGTCCGCTGAAGGCCTCAAGGCGGCGCTGGTGTCCGCGGGGCAGACACGCCTGCGAGAAGCCGACTCCAGCGGCCTGATCACCAGCGAACAGGAGCAGGAGCGCCTCGGAGCTCTCCCCGACCGAGTCGAAGCGCTCGTGAACCGCACGGGGGTCGGCGGTCGCCATCGCTGAAACGCGGGCTTCGGCGCTTTCAAGCCTCGACAGTCACAGTCGCCCCTCGCTGTAGAGCAGGGAGAGGAGGCGCCGCCCGGTCGCCGGGTCGAACGGGTGCTCGAATCGAACTGCTTGCAGCTCGACGGCTGCGTGACCTGTCACTAGCAGAAAGATGTCTCCGTAGGCTGTGAGCACCAGCCGAAACGGCGTGCGTGTATAACCCTCCCCAGCCTCCCCGCGCTTCTGTGGACGCTCGAAGGTCTTGGCTCGGAGCGCGCCAATCTCGCTTCCAAGAGCCAGATGTGGCTCGATAGGCGGAAGGGGGGGGATTCGAACCCCCGAGACGGGGTTCGCCCGTCTAACGGTTTTCAAGACCGCCGCATTCAACCACTCTGCCACCCTTCCAGGGCGATCCAGATCCTAGGGGCTCGCGCGGCACGTGGGGGAGGCTCTAGACTCGCTACCGATCCCGGGAGAGGTGGCCGAGTGGCTGAAGGCACTCGCCTGCTAAGCGCGTATGGGGATCAAACTCCATCGCGGGTTCGAATCCCGCCCTCTCCGCTGTTTCGGCCGTCGCGACGTCCGTGTCTGCGCTGTGGCCGGCAGACCTCGCCACCCGGCCCTATCTGATCGGTGCAGCGTGGATCCCGAGTGTGGCCCCCACATGGGTGAAGTAGTAGGCGCCGGCCATGTACACCCACGTGACGACCACAACGAGGCTCGACCCCGCAGCCAGCGCCAGCAGCGATCTTCCCCTCGCTCTGAGCGCCAGCCACGCCCAGGCGGCGAACAGCGCGAACGGTGGGAGCATCGGGTTGACATACCTCGGGAACAGCGCCGCCGGCCATTCCTCGAGCAGGACGATGGCGATCAGCGTGGCGAGACCGAGCGCCAACGGAGCGGCGAGGATCCCGGCGGCCCGCGAGCGCAGCAGACGGGGATCTCGCACCACCGGCACCGCCGCGATCAGCACGATCACCACGGGCAGCGCGATCAGCAGGACGCCGAGGACCCCCCTGTACTCCTGCCACCACTCCAGCGGCAGGGCAGCCCGGTCCAGGCGCCACAGTCGCGAGCTGACCGCCACCAGCCCGGAGCGGTGAACCTCGGATTCGTAGGCTTCGGTCAGGCGCTCCACGAGGGAGCTCGCGGTGAGGGCCCGGTAGCGGCTCTCGTTGGACACGAGCCAGGGGGCCACGATGATGATCGGCAGCGCGATCGTGAGGGCGACGGCGCCCGTGGCTCCCCGGTCGGCCGGGTCGCTCCGCTCCCGCCGGCCCCGCAGGTGCGCTGCGATGGGGAAGGCCAGCAGGGGCGCCAGACACACGAGTGTGAGCTGGGTCAGGGCGCACAGGCCGAGCAGCCCACCTGCCGCCACCAGCGATCGTCGCCGGGGCCTGGCCGTCGCATTCCACACCACGAGCACGTAGAGCAGCGCCATCGGGAGCTCGAGGGCGGCGTTGGAGACGGTGATGACCCGGACGATCACCCCCGGCCACAGGACGGTCGACAGTGCGAGGCAGCACGGCGCCGGCCAGCGCTCCCCGAAAACCGCCTTCGCCAGCAGGATGAGGGTGGCGACGGCGAGGGCGAGCAGGAGCAGGTCGAAGGCCCGTACGGCGAGCACCTTGTCGCGGTAGTTGCTCGGGATCAGGAACGCGGGCGCCGCGAGCACGTAGTACAGGGGCGGCTGCCAGGCCTCGTAGCTGTCCCCCCTCAGGCCGATCAGGCGAGGGTTCAGAGAGCTGTGGCGAGGGTATGTGTGGGCTTCCAGGGCGAGCTCCTGCCAGGAGACGTAGGAATGGTCCATCACCGGCAGCCGGCCGTGTTCGGCCACTTCCTGCACGTACGCGAGGTGGGCCCGCTCGTCCACCTCGGCGAAGATGTGGAAGCGGAAGACCGTCACCCCGCCGGCGAGCATGATCGCGGCGACCAGCAGAGCGGCCAGGACACGGGCGGGATCACGAACCCACTCCGACCGCCGGCCGGCAGGAGCGGGCGCGGTCACCGAGACGGCGCTCAAGCGGCGAGAGCCGCCCTCAGCACGCCGCCCATCTCCGCGATCGCTTCCCTCGGGCCGGGGCCGCCGATCAGCGCGTGCATGAAGCCGTGGACATATCCCGGGTGGCGCCGGAGGATCGTCCGCACCCCACCGTCAGCCAGCTTGCGCGCATACGCCTCCCCCTCGTCGCGTAGGGGATCGAAGCCGGCCGTCACGACGAGCGCGGGTGGGGTTCCCGCAAGGTCCTCGGCCAACAGCGGCGAGACGCGGGGGTCCCGCCGGTGGCTGTCGGATCCGAGGAACTGCTGCTCATACCAGTCCATGTTCTCCTTTGTCAGGACAAAGCCCTCGGCGAACTCCAGCCGAGAGGGAGTGACCTCGACGAGGTCGGTGACCGGATAGATGAGCAGCTGGAAGGCGGGGACAGGGCCGCCCTCGGCGCCCGCCCACCGGCTCGTCACGGCGGCGAGGTGCCCTCCGGCGCTGTCGCCGGCGACAGCGATCCTTGCCGGGTCGGCGCCCAGCCGCTCGGCGCCCAGCACCGCGTCACGGAAGGCCGCGAGCGCGTCCTCCACGGGGGCGGGGAACGGGTGCTCGGGGGCCAGTCGGTAGTCCACGCTCAACACCCTCGCGCCGGAGGCCTTCGCCAGCAGACGGCAAGGCAGGTCGTGGGTGTCGAGATCGCCGGCCACCCATCCGCCTCCGTGGTAGTAGACGATCATCGGCCCTCCCCCCGCGTCGACCGGGCCGTCGGGGACGAACAGCCGAGCCGCGAGGGGCCCGGCGGCGCCGGCGATGGTCGTCTCCTCCACGCTCGCCATCGGGATCGGGGGTCCGGCCACGAGGCGGACCGAGTGGCGCAGATCCGCCCTCGCTTCCGCCGGCGTGCGGCCGGTCAGCGGCGAGCGCGGATTGCGCTCGGCGAGCTTGATCAGCACCTGCATGTCGAGGTCGAGCTCCAACCCGTCCCGGTGGATCGGTGCGCCGGCGATCCGCCGCTTGGCGGCGCGTGGCAGTGCGGCAACGGCGCGGGCAGCGGCGATCTCGAGCCGTTCGGCGGCCGTGAGCGGTTGCGGGGTCTCCACGGGCAAGGGGTCCTCGATGTTCTACACGATCGATGAGGTCGGGCGCACGTACAGGCCCACGGCGCGCTCGGCACCGAGCCGGCGCCGGGAAGCCGTCCGTGCCGCTCGCCGGGCGGCCTGTCAGTGGGCTCGGTCGAAGCTCTGGGGCGGCTTGAAGGGGTGGGTGCCGCAGTGGAAGAAGAACGGCAGCTGGTTGAGTTCCGCCGA
>DATFZP010000027.1:0-3458 GCA_035314405.1 Solirubrobacteraceae bacterium
GTGAGGCGGTTGATGAGCGAGGACTTGCCCACGTTCGGATATCCGACGACAGCGACCTTCACCCGGCCAGTATGCCCCGGCGAGGCGTCGAGCCCCGGCGAGCCGGCGACTCGCAGCCGTGGAGCGTCCGGCATGAGCGCGCGTCGGCTACCCCTGCACGCCCCGGGCCCGCACCTCGCGCGCGAGCCCCGCGATGCGCTGCACGACCTGCGAGACGCCCAACCCGCTCGTATCGAGCTCGAGCGCTCCGGGCGCCGGGCGCAGCGGCGAATGAGCCCTCGTGCTGTCGCGCTGATCGCGCATCGACTGCTCGGCGAGCACCGTCGCCTCGTCGGCCCCGAGCTCCACCGCGCGCCGCCGCGCGCGCTCGCCGGGTTCGGCGGTGAGGAACACCTTCACCGCCGCCTGCGGAGCGACCACGGTGCCGATGTCCCGCCCCTCGGCCACCCAGTCGCCGTCCGCGAGGAGAGCACGCTGCTTGGCCGCGAGCACCTCCCTGACGGGCTCGAGCGCAGCGACCCGGGAGGCCGCCTCGCTGACCTCGGGCGAGCGGATCTCCTCGGTCACGTCGCTGCCGTCGAGCAGCACCCGGCCCGGGGCCCCGGACCCTGAACCGGTCAGCTCGATCGACGCTTCCCGGGCGAGCTCCTGCGGCGGGCGACCGGGGGCTCGCAGCGAGAGCAGGCCCACGCAGCGATACATCGCCCCGCTGTCGAGGTAGGTGAACCCGAGCTCGGCCGCGAGCGCCCGCGCAACCGTCGACTTGCCCGCCCCGGCCGGGCCGTCGATCGCAATCACCATCGCGCGCGCGGTCGCCTCGGCGGAGGCGTTCGGCACGATCCGCGCCCCGGTCTGAGAGTCCCGGGGCGAGCTGCGCCCCGGCGCCGGGGGCCGGTCACGAGACGAGCCCCCCGAGGTCCTCGAGGAAGCCCGGGTAGGACACCGCCGCGGCCTCCATCCCCACCACCTCCACGCCCTCTCGGGAGGCCAGCCCGGCGACGGCACCCATCATCGCCATGCGGTGATCCCCGCGAGCGTCGATCGTGCCCCCCCGCAGTCCACCGGTCCCGCGGACCGCGAAGCCGTCGGCGGTGGCCTCGATCTCTCCCCCCAGCCCGCGCAGGCCGTCGACCACGCCGGCGATCCGGTCGGACTCCTTCACGCGCAGCTCCTGGGCTCCGCGGACCACCGTCTCGCCCTCGGCGAAGCAGCCGAGCAGCGCGACGAGCGGGAGCTCGTCGATCGCCAGCGGCACCTCATCCGCCTCCACAACGGTGCCCTCCAGCGCTCCCGCGGCGACGTCGAGGTCGCTCACCGGCTCCACCGCGGACAGCTCGTCGGCCTCCGCCTCGAGGTTGCCGAGGACGATGCCCTCCATGCGGCGCAGGATCCGCAGGAAGCCCGTCCGGGTCCAGTTGACCCCGACGTCGGCGATCAGCAGGCGCGAGCCGGGCACGAGCACGCCGGCGGCCACCAGGAATGCGGCCGAGCTGGGGTCGCCGGGCACGGTCACCCGATCGAGCAGCAGCTCGTCCGCGTTGACGACGCCGACCCGGCTTCCAACGCGATCGATGGTGACCCCCGCGCGCAGGAGCATCCGCTCGGTGTGGTCCCGGCTGCGGACGGGCTCGAGCACGGTTGTGCGCCCGTCGGCCGCGAGGGCGGCGAGCAGGATGCAGGACTTGACCTGGGCGCTGGCGACATCCAGCGTGTGGTCGATCGCGTGCAGGCGGGCGCCCGTGACCTGCAGCGGCGGGAATCTCCCGCGTGTGACCGTCAGCTCGGCGCCCATCAGGCGCAGCGGTTCGGCGATCCTGTCGACGGGGCGGCGGCGGATCGACTCGTCGCCGTCGAGGGTGAAGGAGCTGCCCTCCTGTGCAGCCAGCCAGCCGGGCAGCAGGCGCAGCAGGGTGCCCGCGTTGCCCACGTCGATCGGGTGCTCGGGCTCGCGGGCCTCGCGCAGGCCCGTCCCGCGCACCACCACGTGATCGTCGTGCACCTCCACCAGCGCCCCCAGGGCCTGTACGGCGCGCAGCGTGGAGGTCGTGTCCGCGGCGTGGAGGTAGTGCTCGATCCGCACCGGCTCCGATGCCATCGCCCCTAGCAGCGCGGCCCGGTGGGAGATCGACTTGTCCGCCGGAGCCCTCAACTCCCCGCTCAGCCCCCGAGCCGGCTCGAAGCGGACGTTCACCCTCGTCTCCTCACGCGGGCGCCACGGGGAAGCCGAGCCCCACGATCAGCTCTTCGGCGCGCTCGGCGTCGGGCTCGCCGCCGATCCACAGGGCGATCACCCCCTGGCGATTGTCCGCGGACGGTGCGAGCGCCATGTCCACGATGTTCACCCCGGCGCGGCCCAGCGCGAGGGCGATCTCGGCCACCACCCCGGGGCGGTTGGGCACGGACGCCCGCAGCTCGCGCACGGGGCCTCCGTGCAGGCCGGGGCCGAGCACCGTGTCCCGATCGGAGCGGGCCAGCTCGTTCCAGGCGGTGATCGAGGGACCATCGCCGGCCGCAAGCCAGGCTCGAACCTCGCCGAGACGCTCGGCGTAGTCGTCGATGCCGGCGATCAGGGAGTCGCGGTTTGAGAGGTAGATGTCGGTCCAGATCGCGCTGTTGGCGCCGGCCACCCTGGTCGCGTCGCGAAAGCTCGGCCCGACGGCGGGCAGGCGCCCCGCTCCGCCGTCCTGCAGGAGCCTCGCCGCCTGGCCCGCGAGCAGGTTAGCGAGCACGTGGGGCAGATGGGACACGCACGCCATCAGACGGTCGTGGGTCTCGGCCTCGATCGCCGTGGGCCGGGCTCCGAAGCGTGTCAGCAGCCGGTGCAGGCGCTCGTACAGCACGCCGGCGGTGCTCGCTTCGGCAGGGGTCAGGTACCACGTTGCGCCTTCGAAGAGGTCCTCCCTGGCGTGCTCGACGCCCGCCGTCTCGGCACCGGCGAGGGGGTGCCCGCCGATGAACCGCTCGTCCGAGCTCGCGTCCGCGACGACCCGCTTGGTCGAGCCGACGTCGGTCACGACGCAGTCTGCCCCGGCGCTCGCGAGGGCCGCCTCGACGGCGCCCGCCAGCGCCCCCACGGGAGTCGCCACGAAGACCACGTCGGCGCCTTGCACCGCCCCGCTGACGTCGTGCGCCTGGACGTCGATCGCCCCCAGCTCCAGCGCCCTCGCGCCGACCCGCTCGTCGGCGTCATAGCCGTGCACCTCCGCGCCCGCCCGCCCGCGCGCTGCGAGGCCGATCGAACCGCCGATCAGGCCCACGCCGAGGACCGCAACCCTCAAAGAGCCGGATTCCCGGTCGGGTGCGCCTCGGCGCCGCCCATCAGACGGCGCTCAGCGCCTTGCCCGCCAGCGCGGCCGCCCGTTCGACCGCCACGGCGTACTCGGCGAAGTCCTCGCCCCGCAGCGCCTGAGGCCCGTCGCAGATCGCCTCGTCGGGGTTCGGGTGCACCTCGACGATGA
>DATFZP010000028.1:0-2505 GCA_035314405.1 Solirubrobacteraceae bacterium
CCCCCCAACGCGACCACGACCCCCACCAACCCGGCGACCACGACTCCGACCCCCCCGGCCAACCCTTCGCTCCCCACCGCTGAACCGGTGCCGGTGCCCGAAGCGTCGCCGCCTGCCCCCACCGAAAACACCACCGGTACGGGCACGGTCAACGAAACGGGTGGGACCGCCGGCCCGGCCGCCACCACGAGCACGGACGGCTCCCAGGCGCCCGACGCTGCGGCCGCCGAAGCCGACTAGCACCGACGATCCTCGCGGCGCTCGCCGGGCTGGCAGCTAGTCGAGGCTGAAGCTCTTGAACGGTTTGAACAGGACGCCCGTCGTGGCGACTTCGAGTGGCCCCTTCACCCGCTTGCTCGCCTTCGGCGGTGCGAGCATGACGATCACGACCCCTTCGCGGGCGCCCTTGGAGTCGGGCAGAACGAGCACGTCCCGGCCGTACATCTCGCGACCTTCGACGAGTGTCGTGTAGCCCACGTCGTAGGCGGGGAGGTTGTTCACCGTCGTCACCCCCTCGCCCGCGAGCTCGAAGCCCGGATAGCGACGACTGACCGCGTCGATGTAGCGAGAGACGTACAGGGGGAGGTACGCGGAGAGCTCTCCCGAGTAGGGCGGCAACGTGAGGGGGTTGACCGCGAAGGAGTACTGCAGGGCTCCGTGGGCTTCACGCTGCTGCAACTTGACGTAGCCGCCCGGGTCCGCCGCCACGCGGTGCAGGTCCCGGTAGCTGAAGCTGAACGGAACCCTCCCGCCATGGGAGAAGGTGGAGTTCTCGAGCGTGAGGGCAGCGGCGATGAGCGCCAGCAGGATCGCCATTGCCCCGATCCTCACGAGCGTCCGCACGAGCGGCGAGGCGGCCCGCCAGCGGGGGGCCAACAGGCGACCGAGCGTCGGCCCGTACTCGGGCTTGATCGGGACCGCCATCGCGGTCAGGCGGTCATTCGCCGACCGAGAACAGCGCCTCGAGGTCGTGGCGGGAGTAGGCCGCGAAGGCGACCATCGTCTGCGTGCGCGCCACCCCCGGCAGGCCGCCGATCTGATCGGTCACCACCTCGGCGAGCTGCTCGTGGTCCGGCACCCTGACGATCGCAACGAAATCCCACTGGCCGGTCACGGAGTACGCCTCGGCGACACCGTCGATGTCCGCGAGCGCCCCTCCGAGGGAGGAAAGGGCGTCGCGCTCGGCCTCGATCAGAACCACGGCGTTGGTCATAGTCATAGCCGGCCCATCATATGGTCAGCCGGCGCTAAGCCTCGGCTCGGGACATGCGGCTCAGACCGAGGCCGAAGCCCAGGCCGATCGCACCCCCGGTGAGCCCTGCCAGCCAGTTCGCGTCGTAGACCGCGAACGGCAGGGCGAGCAGGAGCGCCGCGAACGCTCCAGCGCCGAGGAGGTCTCCCTCGTAGTAGTCGCCTGCTCGGGCGGCGCTCAGATCGGGGGCGGCCCATGCGCCGAGCAGCGCGAGCGCCCCGGCGTTGCCGCCGCTGACGGTCGGCAGCGGATACACCGCGATCGCCAGGAGCGCCCCTGCCACCCCCGCCCCCAGGAACAGGGCGAGCACGACCGCGGGACCGTGGCGACGCTCCACCAGCCAGCCGAAGACCGCCACGGTCATGAGCGTGACGAAAGCGTAGACGCCGTTCGAATAGGCGAACTGGCTGGTGAAGAGCCGCCACCAATGGCCGTTCAAGCCTCCCACCAGGGTGACCGTGGGGTGCAGGGAGACTTCGGGATGGATCACGAGTTTCTCGTAGAGCGAGGGCTGCGCGTGCCAGGCGATCCATACCCCGATGCTCGCCGCCACGATCGCGATCGTGGCATACGGGCGGGTGGCCTCCCACCGTCCGGAGCCATAGCCCGCGCTCGAGCTCCCCAGGCCCGTCGCACCGCCGCGGCGGCGGCGCCCGAGAACCGACCCCAGCCGCAGGCGCCCGCGGGCAGGACGGCTCGGGGGATTGGCCCGCGGGAGCTTCGGCGCCCGCCGCCGCAGACGGTTGCCGCAGTAGGGGCACTCGGTGATGTACGGGCTGACCTCCGAGCCGCACTGCTTGCACACCACGAAAAGATCCGCGCCGGAGGTCATCGTCGGTCCATTCTAAGGACCTCCCGACCGCGGCCGGGACGCCTCTGGAATACTGCGGGCCATGACACTCGGATACGACCAGAAGCTCTACATCCTCGCGTTCGACCACCGCGGCTCGTTTCAGAAGAAGTTCTTCGGCATCGACGGCGAGCCCGACCCCGAGCAGACGGCGATCATCGCCGACGCCAAGCACCTCATCTTCGAGGGCATGCTGACGGCGGTCGGCGCCGGCGCCGACCCAGCCGTGACGGGTGTGCTCGTCGACGAGCAGTTCGGCTCGACGGTGCCGGCGCAGGCGCGCGAGCGGGGTCTCAAGCTCGCGATGCCTGTCGAGCGCTCGGGTCAGAAGAACTTCGACTTCCAGTACGGCGATGACTTCGGGGCTCACATCGAACGCTTCGATCCCGACTTCAACAAGGTG
>DATFZP010000029.1:0-5697 GCA_035314405.1 Solirubrobacteraceae bacterium
GGGCTGTCGGATGCCACTCCCGGGCAGGCCGCGCTGAAGCACTCCCATCCCGAGTGGATAGCCGGGCTGTGGTGGGAGGCCCTCGGCGCCGACGGGGCGAGGGCGCTGATGGCCGCCGACAACGAGCCGGGAGAGGTGGCGATCCGCGCCAACACCCTCGTCACCGACGCGGACAGCCTGGCACGCGAGCTGCCCGTGAGCACGCGTCGAGACCCGGAGATCCCTGAGGCGCTCGTCCTGCAGGAGCCCTACGACGCCCATCGCTCGCCCCTGTGGGAGGCGGGCGCCTTTCAGCCGCAGTCACGGGCGGCGATGCTGGTGGCCCGCGTCCTGGCCCCCCGTCCGGGGGAGAGGGTGCTCGACCTGTGCGCGGCGCCGGGTGGCAAGAGCACCCACCTCGCCGCGCTGATGGGGGATCGCGGAGAGGTCGTGGCGGTCGAGCGCGACAGGCGTCGGGCCGGCGTGCTCGTGCGCAGCGCACAGCGGCTGCGAGCGCGGAGCGTCCGCGTGGAGGTCGCCGACGCCGAGCGGGAGCGAGAGGAGGGAGCCGTGTTCGATCGCGTGCTGCTCGACGCTCCATGCTCCGGCCTCGGAACCCTCCAGGCGCACCCCGACCTGCGCTGGCGGATGACGCCCGCGGCGGTCGACCGGATGGCCGCCGCCCAGGCGCGGATTCTCGCCGCCGCGGCGGGGTCCCTCCGTCCGGGTGGCGTGCTTGTCTACTCTACCTGCACGATCTCTCCGACTGAGAATGAGCGACTGATCGCCGCCTTCCTGGACTCCCATCCCGATTTCGGCATCGAGGATCTCGCCGCCGAGCACCCCGGCTACGGGCTTGCACGCGCCCGCGCGCCGGGTAGGCAGCCCGCCGCCGAGTCTCCCCCGTTCCTGCTGACGCTCCCCAACCGCGACCACACGGCCGGCTTCTTCATCGCCCGGCTGCGGCGGAGCTGAGCCGATGGGGGATGCGCCCGACGCTGCTTCGAAGGCGGTCGACCTCGGCCCCCAGTGCCCCGACTGCGGCGAACCGTGGCTGCGACCCACGAACCTCCCCGGACGCTACCGCTGCGTGTACTGCCTGCATCGCTTCGAGCTGACCTCGGTGTGCCCGAACTGCGGGGAGCACTCCACGATCGTGAGGATGTCCACCACCGCGATCCTGAAGTGCAACAACTGCGGTCACTCGATGCTCCAGGCCGTATGAACGCACTGGCGGGCGCCGGATCGGCGTCCCCGGCCCCGAGTGCGGTGCGGGTCGCCCCGTCGATCCTGTCGGCCGACTTCGGGCGGCTGGGCGAGCAGGTGGGGGAGGTGCTGGCCGCCGGCGCCCGGGTGATCCACGTCGACGTCATGGACGGGCACTTCGTGCCTGCCATCACCGTCGGGCCGCTGATCGTCTCGGCGCTGGCCGGGCAGGTCGCGGAGGTGGGGGGCAGGCTCGAGGCGCATCTGATGATCGAGCGGCCCGAGCGGCAGGTGGCCGAGTTCGTGAGAGCGGGCGCCCACGCGATCATCTTCCACGCCGAGGCGACTCCCCACCTGGCGTACACCGCGAGCCTGATCCGCGAGCACGGGGCCGGCGTCGGCGTGGCGTTGAACCCGGGGACGCCCGTGGGCGCAGTGCAGGAAGCGGTGGGAACGATCGATCTCGCGCTGTGCATGACCGTCAACCCCGGCTGGGGCGGGCAGCCGTTCATCGAGCGCTCGCTCGAGAAGATCCCCCGCCTGCGCTCGCTCGTGGGAGAGCGCCCTGCGGTCGAGGTCGACGGCGGCATCGACGCCCACACCGCGCCCCTCTGCCGGGCGGCCGGCGCGAGCGCGTTCGTCGCCGGCTCGGCGATCTTCGGCTCGGAGGATCCGGCCGAGGCCTACCTCGCCATCGCCCGGTCCGTCGGGGCCGGGTGAGCGCCGCCCGGGCGCTGGGCTGATCCCTGCCGCCGGGGGCCCCGGCGGTACAGGGCTGCCAGGCTCGCCGCCAGCAGCGCGGTGGCGCCCGCGTAGCCGATCTCGGTGCGGAGCAGCTGTTCGGAGACGATCGGTGAGAGCATCCACCCGAGGAAGAGGATCGCCGTGAGCCCCCAGCAGCAGGCCGCGGCGCGCACCCGGTCGCGCGCCAGCGCCGCCTGGTTGAGGGTGCCCGAGGCGAGGTGCAGGCCCATGCCCACGCCGATCAGGGCCAGACCGAAGCGGTTGTAGGAGTGGTGCTGTCCGAACAGGTGGCTCATCACGAAGGGACCGATCGCCAGCAGCCCGAGCGCCACCGCCGTGGCGAACGCCGCGATCGCCCGCACGGTCAGGCGCACGGCACGGTCGAAGGCGGCATCGCTCTCGGTTGCGTCGAGCCCGGCCAGATGCGGCAGCAGCGAGGTCTGGATCGCCTGGAACAGCTGCAGGGGAGCGCGGGCGATCAGCAGCACGTTGAACACCACCCCGGCGAGGGCCGTGTGGGATGTGAGGTCGACGGTCAGGACCGGCGCGTTCAGCAGCGTCTGCTCGGAGAGCATGATGACGGACACCCAGCCGGCGAAGCCCGTGCCCCTGCGCAGGCTCAGATCGTCGCCGCCGTGGGCGGTGACCTCCTGGATGCCCTCCGCCGCCGGGCCGGTGAGCGCCGCATCGGCCTCGTCGGCGGTTATCGGCGCCTCGGCGAGGGCGACGTCGGCCTCGTGACGGTGCGCCGGCCGGGACGCGAGCGCCTCGCGCCGTTCCTCCCTGCGGCGGACGAACGCGGCCGGCACGACGATGAGGGAGACCATCGGCGCCGCGGCGATCCCGGCCGCCACGACCGTCTGCCCGCTGGCGATCCCCACCGCGACCGCCAGCGGGAAGCAGATGCGGGCGAAGGCCTCCATCATGACCAGGCCGCCGTACAGCACGAAGTACTGATGGCCCGCCAGCCATCCCCGGGCGAAGTAGCTCGCCGCGTAGGCCAGGGTGCCGACGAGGAGCACATCGTAGAGCGCGGCGTAGTGGTCGAACAGGTCGTCCACCAGCTGTTCGTGCAGCGCCAGCGCAGCCACCAGGAACAGCAGCGCGAAGCCGGCCTGGATCGCCGCGGGCGCGCGCAGCGGATGCTCGCTCTCTCCACGGGCCCGGCGCTGGGCGATCGTCCGTGAGAGGAGCTGTTCGGTCGGACGGTAAATCACCGAGATGATCACGAACATCACCGACCACAGGAGGTCGATCCGCTTCGCCGATTCTTCGCCGAGGACGTGGCTGGCGAGGGCGAAGTAGCCGAGCGTCAGCAGCCCCGTGGCGGCGATCCCTGCCGAGAGGATCTGGGCGCCCCGGGTGTAGGAGCGGGTCGAGCTCGAGGGCGGCCGTGTGTGGCTAGACGCGGACAAGCAGCATGGTCCACGGGAAGGGCGAGCGCACCTCGGTGACCTCGCCGTGGCGAGACAGCAGCTCGACGAACGTCCGCCGGGACCAATGGTTGAGGTGGCCGGGCGTGTTCCCGAGCGCCGACCAGTAGGCCCCCCTGGCGATGTTGAGCATCCGCCACAGCGGTTCGCGGGGGACCGAGACGAGCAGGTGGCGCTCCGCGCAGCGGGCCATCTCGGCGAGTGTGTGCTCGGGGTCGGGGACGTGCTCGAGCACCTCGATCGCGCTCGCGAGCTCGAACTCGCCGTCGGCGAACGGCAGCTGCGAGGCCTCCATCACGCGATACTCGAGGTTCGGCGCCGTGTGCGAGGCCCAACCGGCCTGGATTGAGTCCTCCCGCAGGTCGATGCCTACGAACCGGCTCTCGCCCCAGCGCTGGGCCCAGCGCTGGACGAGCACGCCCTCTCCGCAGCCGACGTCGAGCACCGAGCGGGGGGCGCAGCGCTCGAAGAGCCCGTCGAGATCGCGCTCGAAGGCGCCCATCAGACGGCGGACCACGGGGTTGGCCGATCCGTACTTGTCGTAGGTGTTGCCGGTGACGACGCCGTCCTCGGAGACCGTCACGCCGCTCACAACCGCACCGCCCGCCCCTCGCGCGTGTGCTCGCTCCGCGGCGGCTCCTGCTCGCCGTCGGCGATCGGTCCGACGGGCTCCCCCGGCTGCAGGCCGCTAGCCAGGGCCGGCGCCCCCGCTTCGTAGTGGGAGGGCGGGACGCCGAGCTCCAGCTCGATCCGCCGCACCCGCTCGTAGGTCTTCTGGGTCATCACCCGCTGCGCCGCCAGCAGATCCCCGATCACGCCCAGCGCCCACAGCACGACCGCGGCGATGAACAGGACGGCGCCGAGGATCAGCGACTGGACGTGCCCCTTGCCGTTGCCTTCCGCGTAGGCGACGGCGAAGCGGATCCACACGCCGATCGCCAGCAGCCCGATCAGCAGGGCGAGGCTCCAGAAGACCCGCAGCGGCTCGTACTGGGCATAGATCCGGAAGATCGAGATCGCGTTGCGCCGCACGTAGGAGCCCATCGAGGGGAACAGCCGCGACTCGCGCGTCTGCGGGTTGGTGCGCACCGGGACGTGGTCGATCGCGACGAGCATCTTGCCCGCCTGGATGATCGTCTCGAGCGTGTACGTGAACTTGGACACGACCATCATCTGGATCGCCGCCTCGCGGTTGTACGCGCGGAACCCAGAGGTCGTGTCCGGCACCGACGTCGAGGACGCCTGGCGCACGACCCACGAGCCGAGCCGCTGCAACGTCTTCTTGAGCGGCGAGAAGTGCGCGATCCCGCTCACCTCGCGATCGCCCACGACCATGTCCGCCCGGCCCTCGAGTATCGGCTGCACGAGCCTGACGATGTCCCCGCCGTAGTACTGGTTGTCCGCATCCGTGTTCACGATCACGTCGGCGCCGAGCTTCAGCGCCGTGTCGATCCCCGCCTGGAAGCCGGCCGCAAGGCCCTTGTTGTTCGTCAGGCGCACCAGATGGTCGACGCCGTGCGCGCGTGCCACCTCGACCGTCGCATCGGTCGAGCCGTCGTCGATCACCAGCCACTCGACGAGGTCGAAGCCGTCGACCGCGCGAGGCAGGTCCGCCAGCGTCTGCGGCAGCTGCTCCGCCTCGTTGAAGCAGGGGATCTGGATGATGAGCTTCACGGCGATCAGGTTAGTGTCCCAAGTCGACGCCCGATGGAAAGCGCGATTCTCACCCGGAGCGATCCGGGCTCGGTCAGGCTGGCGCGGCTGCACGCCGTCAAGCCCGCAACGTGGGCGCGAATCGGCCTCGCGGGCATGTGCGTGGCCGCGCTGATCGGCTACCTCGCATTCCCCACCTACCCGACCTACGACTCGTTCTACGCCCTGCTGTGGGGGCGCGACCTGCTGCACCTGCACCTGCCCGACTTCCGCGTGTACCGCGGCCCCACCGAGCACCCGCTGGCGATCGCCTTCGGGATGCTCTGCTCGATCTTCGGCCAGGGCGGCGCGCGCCTGATGGTGCTCGGATCGATCGTGTCCTTCGTGGCCGTCGTGGCGGGCGTCTACCGGCTGGGTCGGCTGTGCTTCGGCCCGCTCGTCGGCCTGTTCGCGGCGCTGCTGGTGCTGAGCCGCTTCTTCGTCGAGAACCTCGCGGCGCAGGGCTACCTGGACATCTCCTACGTGGCCCTGGTCGTGTGGGCGATCGCGCTCGAGGTCGAACGTCCTCGGCGGGGCACGGCGGTCTTCCTGCTGCTGGCGGCCGCCGGGATGCTGCGCCCGGACGCGTGGGCGCTGAGCGCGGTCTACTGGGTGTGGTGCTCGTGGCGCGCGAGCAACCGTG
>DATFZP010000030.1:0-2008 GCA_035314405.1 Solirubrobacteraceae bacterium
GGCATCCTCGTGCATCGCATCAGCCTAGCGACACGATCAGGCAGACGCTCTCGCTAGCCTAGAAAACGTGAGGATCCCACGACAGGCGGCTCCGCTGTGCGGCGCCCTGCTGGCCGCCTCGGCGCTCGCCGCCTGCGGGACCGGCGAGAGCCCAGCGGGGCCGAAGGCGCCAGCGGCGCCCGCGAGGGCGAGCGGCCTGGTCGCGGCGGCCGTCGTGGGGACCTCTGCGCCGACCGCGGCTCGGCCCCCGGCCCGTGAGGTCGCCGATCCCCAGGAAGCCGAGAGCTTTCCCGCCCACGGCTCGATCAGGCATGCCGCGGCGGCGACGCCCGCCCGGGCGGGGGCGCTCGCCATCGCCGCGGGCGCCCCCTCGGACGCGGAAGTGCGGCGCGAGCTGCAGCAGATGCAGGCCGTCGAAGCGGCGGCACAGCTCTCCCGGCGCCAGCAGAGCACCGTGGTGCCGGGCGGAAACTCGATCGGCGGCAACGGCACCATCGCGATCCCGGCGAACGTGCCGGAAGTGGTCCAGCGGGTGATCGCCGGCGCCAACGAGATCGCCGACTACCCGTACGTCTTCGGAGGGGGGCACGCCTCCTTCGTCGACGACGCCTACGACTGCTCCGGATCGGTGAGCTACGCACTGGCCGCCGGTGGCCTTCTCAGCGCCCCGGAGACCTCGGGCGAACTGGAGAGCTGGGGCGTGCCCGGCCCCGGCAGGTACATAACCGTGCTCGCCAACGCCGGCCACACCTACATGTATGTCGATGGCGTGCTGTATGACACCGCCGGGCGCAGCGGCCCGTACGCCTCACGGTGGCAGGTGGGGGCGACCGACAACTCGGGCTTCGTCGTGCGTCACTGGCCGGGGCTCTAGAGCGTATGGGCCTGCTGTCTGTGGTCCTCTCCCTGCCGCTCGCCCTCGATGGCGAATCGTCGGGCGCGGGCAACAGCACAGGCATCGCGGTGATCTCGATCGTCTCGATCGTCTCCGGCTACCTGCTCCTCGCCGGGCTGTGGTACTTCGTCTTCCGGGACAAGGCCCGCTCGGGCGAGAAGGCCCGCTCCAGGCGCAAGCGGGGCTCCCCGGAGGACTGACCCCGGGGGCGCCTCGGCGAGCCGCCGGGGCGCCCGGCCAGGGCCCTCGCTCAGCGGGTGAGGGTGAACTTGCTGATGACCGTCGTGGTGGTCGGGCTCGTGGGTGCGGCGTTGCGCACGATCAGGCGCAGCATGAGGGAGACGCCGTGGGTGCGGCCGATCAGCCGTGCCGTACGTTTGGAGAACTGGATGTCGATGGTGTTGCGCCCGCCCTTGGTCGTGACGAGGAACGCCTTTCCGATCACGAGCTCCGGTTCGGAGCCGGCGGGCAGTCCGACGGCGGGCGTGCCGCGGATGCCCAGACGATCGGCGAGGGAGCGGCTGAGGAGCACCTCGAAGTGCCCGGCGACCTGCTCATTGACCGAGTAGCGCACGACCAGCCCGTGCTTTGCCACTTCCCGCACCGTCCGTGAGACGACCGCGTCGGCGACCGCCGGGGCGGGGACCGGAGGGGCGCCGCTGCCGGGTGAGCCGGGGCCGGAGCCGGGGCCGGACTGCGAAGGGCTTTCTTTGCCCGGAGGCGGCGGACCGACGACGATGACGGGGTTCGACGTGCTGGCCGTGTTACCGCCCGTGTCGGTCACGCTCAGGGTGACGTTGTACGTGCCCCCGTACTGATACGCGTGGAAGACGCTCGCCGCGCACGGGCTCAGCCAGGGCAGGCTGCAGGCGGGTGCTCCGGGGGCGTAGCCGGTGACCGGGGGTGTGCCGTCGCCGAAGCTCCACGTGTACGTCGCGAAGTTGGCCTCGGGGGCGCCGGCCGGGGTGTAGCCCAGCGCGGCGTCGAGGGTGATGTTCGACTCGGAGCCGTCGAAGCCCACGATTTCGTTGGCATTGACCGTGGTGGGGGCGGTGAACTGCGGCTGCAGGTTCACGCCTCCCAGGCAGGGCACGCCGGGGTAGCCAAGGCGTA